>JANPDQ010000347.1:0-6407 GCA_031431575.1 Polaromonas sp. | reverse complement strand
TCGCAAAACGGGCAGCGCCGGGTGCATTTGTCGCCCATGATCATGAAGGTCGCGGTGCCCTTGCCAAAGCATTCGCCAATGTTCGGGCAGCTGGCTTCTTCACACACCGTGTTGAGTTTGTTCTCCCGCAGGATTTGCTTGATTTCATAAAACCGCGTGGTGGGCGAACCAGCCTTGACGCGAATCCAGTCGGGCTTTTTGAGGACTTCGGCGCGCTCGACCTTGACCGGAATGCGCGACAGCTTGGCCGCCGCTTTTTGCTTGGCCAGAGGGTTGTAATCTTGCTGATTTTGAACTTCCCGGACGACTTCTTGTGTGCTCATGATGATGGGTCTTTAGGGTGAAAGGTAGCTGACAAGCTTTTGGCTGAAAACGTCAGCGGCATCTTGCCAGCCCACTGCCACTCCAATTGTACGAAGGTCAGTCGTCTGCAAACCCGCATAGCCGCAGGGGTTGATGCGTGCGAAGGGTTCGAGGTCCATGGCTATGTTCAATGCCACGCCGTGGTAGGTGCAGTGGCGGCTGACTTTGATGCCGAGGGCCGCGATTTTGCCTAGGTTGTTGAAATTCGGGGAGGTGTCTAAATTGGGGTCAGAGCCTCTTCGCTTCGCTACGGGATCCGACCCCAATTTGGACACTAAAACCGCATGCGAAAACGGATCATCCAGCCGCACATAAATCCCCGGTGCACCGCGCACCCGGTGCCCAGTCACCCCAAAATGCGCCAGGGTGCGAATCACCGCTTCTTCAACCCGGTAGACATATTCTTTGACGTAGTAACCCGCAGCTTTCAGGTCCATCAACGGATACGCCACCACCTGCCCGGGCCCATGAAACGTCACCTGCCCGCCACGGTCGGTTTGCACCACCGGGATGTTGCCAGGGTTTAAAACATGCTCAACCTTGCCCGCAAGGCCTTGGGTATAAACTGCTGGATGCTCACATATCCATAGCTGGTCGCGCCCATCTTTATTGGGCTGGACGCCGATTTGACCAGAATTTACAACATTTCGCGCTGTTGTGAAGGTCTTCATCGCCTCAAAAGTGGGCAAATAGTCGACTTGGCCAAGTGCGCTGACTAACACGGTGAAACAGCTTTAAAACACGGAGGCGACATGCTCACAGCACAACTTTCACCATCGGATGCGTGCTCAGCGTGCGGTATAGCTCGTCGAGTTGCTCCCGGCTGGTGGCGGTCACGGTCACTGTCACGCCCAGGTATTTGCCGCCGCTACTAGTTCGCAGCTCGATGGTGCTGGCGTCAAAGGCAGGGTCAAACTGGTGGGCGACATGGGTAATGGCGGCTACCAAGCCGTCTGCTTTCAGCCCCATGACCTTGATAGGGAACTGGGACGGGTATTCAATCAGGGATTCCTGTTTGGAAATGCCGGGGGGTAAATCAGGCGTGGTCATGCGATTTGCTCCTGTTTGGCCTGCTGGTAGGCGGCGTAGAGTTTTGCGTAAATCGGGCCCGGCTGGCCTGTGCCGACCGGTTTGCCGTCGAGCAGGGTCACGGGCAGCACTTCTTTGGTGGCAGACGACAGCAGCAGCTCATCAGCGGCCAGCACTTCGGCTTTCGTGATCGGGCGAAGCTCAAAACCAATGCCATTTGCGCGGCACAGCTCCTCAAACAGCCCATAACGAATGCCTTCGAGGATCAGGTTGTCTTTGACATGCCCGAGCAATTTCCCACCCTTAACAACCCACACATTGCTGGCGGCGGCTTCGCTTAAAAAATCACCTCTGAACATAATGGTCTCTAACGCACCTGCATCGGCACTTATTTGCCGCGAAAACACTGCTCCTAGCAAGCTTGTGCTTTTAATGTGCGCCTTTTCCCAGCGAAAGTCGTCAGCCGTCACGCAAGCTACGCCTTCGGCTCGGGCTTGCTCGCCAGGCAGCTTCATGGGGTTGATCATCACGAACACGGTGGGCTTGAGGCCGGGCGGCATCACGTGGTCCCGAGGGGCCACGCCGCGGCTGACCTGGACATAAATAATCTGGTCAAACCAGGCTGGAAGGGCGGCATTTGCATCATTTTTTAGATTATTTAATGCTGTAGCGCCCATTTCATGGGCGTGGGCAGCTATTAATTTAGAAGCTACTTGCCGCCACTCCGCGTGCGTGAGCGGGTTGGGTATGCGCAACTCAGCCAGGCTGCGATCGAGCCGGGCCATGTGGTGGGTAAATCTGAATGGATGGCCGGCGTAGACCGGCAGCACCTCGTACACGCCGTCACCAAAAATAAATCCGCGATCTAGAACGCTTATTTTGGCGTCTTTTAGCGGCGTGTAGTCGCCATTTAGATAGCAGATGGTGTGTGCAAGAATTTCAGCCATGTTTTTCGGAGTTGTTGCGGGTTGCGTTTTTCTTCTGCCGAGTGGCGCGATTTTTATGCTTCAGCCAAAACTGGAGCCGCCACACTAATTTGACCAGAGCATAGGCACCCAAGCCGCCGCCGACCGCAAACATTCCCATTCCCAAAATCGCAGGCGGGCCAATCGATGTCAGGTAGCTTAAAACACCCGAGCCACCATGGATTTGGCCGAGCGGAAGCGGTGGCGGTGCATCCAGCACCAGGCTACCAGCCTTGTAGGCGAGCCATAACCAGAAACCCACGGTAAACGGATTGGTGATCAAAGTGATGCCGACTGCCACCGGGATATTGCCACGCCACCACACACTGTGCGCAGCAGCCAGCAAAATCTGCGCAACCGGCGCTGCAAAGGCCCAGAACACACCAATGCCTGCGCCGCGCGCCACGGCTTCGTGGTGCATTCGCCACAGCTTGGGGTCGAGAACATGGTGTGCAATCGGCTTTAGCCAAGGGTGCGCAGCCAGCGTGGTGCGCGTAGGAACAGATGCGCGAAAGCGCTCGGTCCAGTGGGGCGGCTGGTCGGATGGCAAATTGGTTTGTTTACGATTTTTCATGGAGCGATCTGGCTGGGCAGTATGCGGGTTTCGCCAATCGCCATGAGCGTGAACTCGCCTTATGCCAAATTTTGTTCACGCACGGCGACGCCCAAGCCCGGCGATTGGGCGCGCTGGTCGTGTAATTGTTTTCAAAACCCTCCGCCGTGTGGTGCGGCTTGGCAAGGTTGAATTGGGCGTTCACGCTGGCGTAACTGGTTAAAAAGTAAACAGAGCGCGCGGTCGCAATACCAACACGAGCAATAGTTACACTATTAAATATATAGCTGCTTACGCCCATATTCATTTGGCTAAATGGGTTTTTATTATAAAAATTGATTCGCCCAGTCAACGCACCAAACGCACCGCGAGTATGGCCAGCCAGCCCAGGGTGAAGTTCACCAGCGTCATGGTGTGCATTAGTGCGGCAGCTTTTGCGGCCACCGGCCACTGCCCAGCGGTTACCGCTCGCTTGTACTTTTTAAAACCTGCAAAATAAATATGCCCAAAAATGAGCATCATGGTGATGCCCAACACCAGCATGACGTTCCAGCCAAGCGGAACGCCGCCGTCACCGGTCGCAAGCCTTGCAGCGCGAAAAGTGGCGGTGTACAGGTGCGTACCAGTCGCAAACAAAACTGCGATGGCTACCAAAACCAGCGCATAAAACCGCTTCCAGACTGCGCCCATCAGCAGCGCGCGGGGCTGGGCGTCCAGCGTGGAGATTGCGGCAGGCCGCAGGGCAAACAGCATGAAAGTCATGCCCCCCATCCAGACGATTCCAGCAATGAGATGCAGAAGTTTTGCGTAGTCGTACATGTGCGTTCGCCTTGAGTCAAAACCCTGATTGTGGCCGCGCTTGATGGCCGGAGTTGCAACGCGAAATGAGCCCAAAGATTGCGCGGGCTCTTTTTCGGCTTTGACGGGATGGGTTTCTACGTATAATCAGAGGCTGTACGAAAATTAAGTTTGTAACCTGTTTGTAATTTGCGATACGCAAAATCGCGGAGTCAACGTTGAAAACTGGTTCAAGCCAAGGGTGGAACGAAGAGTCCGGCGAGGAAATTTCCAAACCTCTGACCAAACAAGAAGCCGAGGCGGTACGCCAACAAAATCCAGCACTTTCGCCTTGGGTTGTGCTGGCAGGTCAGACGGCTGGTGGGGTTTTGGTTGCATTGGCTTACTGGTTGGTTTCACGTCAACCGTCCATGGCTTTGTCGGCTTTGTACGGCGCGGCGGCAGTAGTCTTACCAGGCGCTTTGTTTGCCAGAGGGTTACTGAGCAAGGTAAGCATGATGAATCCGGCCGCTGCGGTGACTGGATTTTTTTTGTGGGAAATGGTGAAAATCGGATTGACGTTGGCAATGTTATTTGCAGCGCCACGGCTAGTAGCGAATTTGAATTGGCCCGCCATGCTCGTGGGGCTGGTGATAACGATGAAGGTGGTTTGGTTAGTGCTTTTGCTTGAAGCGAAAGTGCGGCGCAAATCAGAGTGATAGCGAAGCAACAGTCGAAAAAGTTAAGCGCAAGCTGAAATTATTAAGAAAAATCGGGAACCAGGATGAGCGCATCTTCTGACAAAGCCTTAACCGCAGGTGACTACATTGGTCACCACTTGGTGCATCTGCAAAATAAAAAGCAGATGGGGCTGATTGACTTTTCCGTTGTCAACCTTGATACGATTTTCTGGTCGATCACTCTGGGCGTGATTGGTCTGTTTTTCATGTGGCGCGTCGCCAAAACGATTCATTCGGGCGTCCCAGGCCGCATGCAGGCAGCGGTTGAAATGCTGCTCGAGATGGTCGACAGCCAAGCCAAAGGCATTGTCAAAAATGCAGAATCCCGCAAAGTCGTTGGCCCACTGGCGTTGACGGTGTTTGTTTGGATCTTCCTGATGAATTCCATGGATTTTTTGCCAGTGGACTTATTTCACAGCATTTTCGCGGTAACTGGGCTAGACCAGAAAATTGAATATTTCCGCGTCGTACCGACAGCCGACTTGTCTGCAACGCTGGGCATGTCATGCGGCGTATTGCTGGTTTGCTTGTTCTACAACATCAAAATCAAAGGCTTTGGCGGGTGGGTGCACGAGCTGTTCTCTGCGCCGTTCGGCGACAAATGGTTTTTGTACCCCATCAACTTCCTCATGCAAATGATCGAGTTTGCCGCCAAGACTGTCTCGCACGGCCTGCGACTTTTCGGCAACATGTATGCGGGCGAGCTGCTATTTATGTTGATCGCGCTGATGGGTGCGGTTGGTTTTGGTTCTGCCACCGGCATTTTCTTGTTCATCGGTCACATTTTGGCCGGTACAGGCTGGGCGATTTTCCATATTTTGATCGTGGCGTTGCAGGCATTTATTTTCATGATGTTGACCTTGGTCTACGTGGGCCAGGCGCACGATCACCATTGATGATTTTCAAAGTTAGATTTCGGTTTTAGTTGTAGTTTTAGTTTGGTATTTTTTGGTTAGTTATTTTTTTGTAAATCTGTAGGAGCTTTAAATGGAAAACGTACTTGGTTTTGTAGCATTGGCCGCTGGCCTGTTTATTGGTTTGGGCGCGCTGGGCGCATGTATCGGCATCGGCATCATGGGTAGCAAATACCTCGAAGCTGCCGCACGCCAGCCAGAGCTGATGAACGAACTGCAAACCAAAATGTTCTTGTTGGCCGGTCTGATTGACGCGGCTTTCCTGATCGGTGTCGGTATTGCAATGTTGTTTGCATTCGCCAACCCGTTTGTGCTGAAGTAATAAGCGGCTTTTGTTAAAACCACCATTACAGAGGTGCTGCTGTGAGTATTAACTCCACATTTTTTGCGCAGCTCATCGTGTTTGCAATACTGGTGCTGTTCACGATGAAATTCGTGTGGCCACCAATTGCAGCCGCGCTGGACGAGCGCGCCAGCAAGATTGCTGCTGGCCTCGCCGCCGCTGACAAAGCCAAGTCTGAACTTCAAGGCGCCAACAAACGCGTAGAAGAAGAGCTGGCCAAGTCCAAAGGCGAGTCCGCGGTGCGTCTGGCTGACGCCGAACGCCGGGCGCAAGCCATGATTGAAGAAGCCAAAGCCAGGGCAACTGAAGAGGGCGGCAAGATTATTGCTGCCGCCAAGGTTGAAGCCGAGCAGCAAACGGTCAAGGCGCGCGAAACATTGCGCGAGCAGGTCGCTGCTCTCGCCGTCAAGGGTGCTGAGCAAATTCTGCGCAAGGAAGTCAACGCTTCTGTGCATGCCGACCTGCTGGGCCGCTTGAAGACCGAGCTGTGATCAAAACTTTGACTGCAAAGACACGAGTACAACCATGGCAGAACTAGCCACTATTGCACGTCCTTACGCTGAAGCCTTGTTTAAAGCTGCGGGCAGTGACCTTGCCAACACGTCCGTCTGGCTTGATGAGCTGGCGAGTATTTCTTCAAACGCACAATTGCAACAGTACGCGGGCAACCCCAGCGTAACGTCTGCACAAACGTTTGAGGTCATATCTGGTGTTGCCAAATCC
>JANPDQ010000346.1:0-9771 GCA_031431575.1 Polaromonas sp. | reverse complement strand
ACTTTTGCGCTGCTGGCGGGGGATTTCAGCCGCCTAGGCGCGCGGCTTGCCTTGCTTGGGCTGCCCACCGTGTTTATTTTGGAGGGCGGATATGCGGCGGCTGAACTAGGCACCAACGCGGCCCGCGTGCTGGATGCGTTTGAAAGCTGAAGCCTCAAGCCACCCAATCAAACGCGCCAGGGGCCAAGCCATCGAGCGCATACGGCCCAATCGCCGAGCGAATCAGGCGCAAGCAGGGCAGACCAACTGCGGCCGTCATGCGGCGCACCTGGCGGTTGCGCCCTTCAGAAATCGTCAACTCCAGCCAGGCAGTTGGAATAGTTTGGCGCACCCGTACTGGCGGAGTGCGTGCCCATAGCCCAGTTGGCTCTTCAATCCAACGTGCTTTTGCGGGCAGGGTCAAACCGTCGTTCAGACGCACACCTGCCTGCAACGCATGCAGCGCAGCATCGCTTGGTGTGCCTTCAACTTGCACCTGGTAGGTTTTTTCCATCTTGAAGCGCGGGTCACTGATGCGCGCTTGCAAAACGCCATCACCCGTTAGCAGAAGCAAGCCTTCGCTGTCGGCATCCAGCCGCCCACAGGCGTACACGCCAGGCAAATCAATAAAGTCTTTGAGCCCGCGCCAGCGGCCTTCGGGCGTGAACTGGCTCAGCACACCGTAAGGCTTGTTAAAACGCAGCAGGGTTTTTGGGTGAGGCGAATCGGTCAACACGCCGTTATTTTAAGCCAAATACATGCCCAGCCCAATTAATATGGGCGCAAGCAGCTATTTTTTATATAGCAGATTCTTAGATAGCAGGTGGCGGTGGGTGGTAGCCATCCATGGTGATTTTTCCCTCGCGCACGTAGGCGTTGAACTGAATCAGCGGCATGGCCGTCAAACCTGCCACTCCTTCTGGCGTGCCCCAGCTCATCGTTGCGCTGTCAGGCGCAAGTTCCACTTCAATTTGCCCCACAGGGATTTCAATCGGCGCGCCGTCTCCGGGCCGGTAAGTGACCAATCCAGCGATTTGTGCGATTTGCGGCATATGTCTCCTTGAGGCAGATAACGAAAGTTGTATTACGGCATCAATACACTTTCATGTCTGTCGGTCAAGCGCTTGTTTGCGCCGCCGAACTAGCAGCCAGCCGACGCAGCCTCACTCTTCAAGCGTCGACAAATCGCCCGGGTCCCGGCCCATGGCCTGGGCTTTTAGCAAGCGGCGCAAAATTTTGCCAGAACGGGTTTTTGGCAGCTTGGCTACGATGTCGAGTTTGCTTGGCGTGGCTATTGGCCCCAGCTCGTGCCGCACATGCGCAATCAGCTCTGCCTCCAGCGGCCCGGCCTCTGGTGTTCTCGTTGCCAGCCCGACCCGCAGCACCACAAAAGCGTAAATCGCCTCGCCCTTGATCTCATCTGGCACGCCAATTACCGCCGCCTCGGCCACCGCGCTGTGCGAGACCAAAGCGCTTTCAACGTCTGCCGTGCCAATGCGGTGGCCCGCCACGTTTAGCACATCATCAGCGCGGCCCATCACTGAAAAATAACCGTGTTCATCGCAACTGGCCACGTCACCCGCGCTGTAAACGTTGCCGGGGATCTCTGAGAAATATTGCTGATAGCGCGCATGGTCGCCCCACAGCGTTCGCATCATGCTGGGCAGCGGTTGGCGGAGCACCAGCAAGCCGCCTGCTCCAGGCGCTACTGCTACGCCGTTTTCGTCAACCACCGCAGCATCTACCCCGGCCAGTGCAATGCCCACCGCGCCGGGTTGGGCGCTGATGCCAATAGGTGTGCCAAGCGTGGGCGCGCCCAACTCGGTTTGCCACCAGTTGTCGGCAATAAAGCCGCGCGCGCCACCGTCCATCAAATGCGCAAACGCCCATTCACAGGCTTCGGGGTTCATCGTCTCACCCGCCACTCCAATAAAGCGCAGACTTGACAAATCACGGGCGGCCGGAAAAGCCGCGCCAAACTTCATGAACATGCGTATGGCAGTCGGCGCAGTGAACATGACGTTGACGTGCTCACGCTCAACCACATCCCAAACAGCGCCCGCATCGGGGAAATCAGGCGCGCCTTCGCGCATAACGCTGGTCAGCCCTTCAAGCAGCGGGCCGTACACGATGTACGAGTGCCCCACAATCCAGCCGATGTCCGACGTGGCCCAAAAAATATCACCCGGTTTGCTGTCAAAAAACGTGCGCAAGTGGTAGCCAGTCCCCACCATGTAGCCGCCGTGCACATGCACCACGCCTTTGGGTTTGCCCGTGCTGCCGCTGGTGTACAAAATATAAAGCGGGTGTTCTGAGTCAACGGGTACTGCTTCAACATCAGCCGGGTGTGCGGCAAGCAATTCATTGAATTCGTATTCACGTGCCGAGCGTGGGTACGCAGCGCCCCGCGTGAACCAGATCAGCGCGTCAAGCTCCAGATCTTGAGTAGCTTCTGCCACGATGGAGCGCAGCTCAACTGGCTTGCCGCGCCGGTAACTCAGGTCGCCCGCAATCACGACTTTTGCACCTGCGTCTTTAATGCGGTCACGAATCGCGCTGACCCCCAAGCCCGCATAAATCACGCTGTGAATCGCACCCAGTCTGGCGCAGGCCAGCATGGCAATCACGCCTTCAAGCGTCAGCGGCATGTAGACGATGACGCGGTCGCCCAACTGCACGCCCAACCCACGCAGGGCGGATGCAAAGCGCGAAACCTGGTCGAGTAACTGCGCGTATGTCAGCGCGCGGCGCGAGCCGTCTTCCCCAATCCAGACGATGGCGTCCTGGTCACGCTTTGCGCTGTTGGCGTGCCGGTCCAGGCAGTTGTAGGTGATGTTGGTTTTGCCGCCCACAAACCAGGCGTGGTCCGGGAAGTTATGTTCAAGCACCTTTGTCCACGGTTCAAACCAATGGTGTCGTTTGGCTTCTTCGCCCCAGAAGGCCGCAGGGTCGGCAAGCGAGCGTTTGTTTTCAAGCCTGAAGTCTTGAACGGTGGCTGCAGCGCGCTGCGCAGCGGGCGCGTCAAAAGCACAGTTGGTTTTAAGCAGTGTTTTGAATTCCATCTGCACAATATAACGTGTTGCGGCAGTGAGCGCGAAGCCGCACGCAGTACACAAAACCGACTAGATTGGGCTGGAATAGACGAGGCCCAAATACAAGTGGCCCAAATACGCGCGGCTCAAATTTGCATGCAATTAAAACGACGACCCAGGCCCCGTCAAAAATGCCAATTCTTCTGCAGTTGAAGTTCTTTTCAGAATCGCATTGCGGTGCGGGTAGCGGCCAAAGCGCGTGATGATGGCTTGGTGGCGCAGCTCAAAGTCAAGGTTGCTTTCCAGCCCCGGTTGTGCGAACAGCGTTGCAGCCTGTACATGAATCAGTGGCGATTCGCTGTGCATGTACGGCATGTATGCAAAGCGGCGCTGGGCTACCGTCAAAGCCAAATGCTGACCGCTCGCTACCAGCTGCTGAGCCAATGCCAGCGCCAGCGCGTCTTGCGCAAAAGCACGCGGCGTATCACGGTAGACGTTGCGCGAGAACTGGTCCAACACAATGATTTCAGCCAGCGCTCCTTCAACTGTTGCCCGCCATGCAAACAACTCGCAGCGTGCTGCAGCTTCAAGGGTTGCGCCAAAGCGTGTGCGAATGGTTTCGTCTAGCGCAATGTCTTTTACAAAGTGCTGTTTTTCCGTCAGCTCTTCAAACCAGAATTGAAGGATGTCTTTGAAGTGCATGTGGTCCTACAAGCTTTCACTAGTTCTCATAGGTTCTCATAGGTTCTCATAAAACGCCGCACGTCACCTGAAAACTCAGGCTGGAGTTGGCTGGCAGGTTGTTTAGCAATATGCCAGGCCCTTGCAGCAGGCCGATGGTGACGTTGGCTGGAACAGGGCAGGTTGCCGTGCCGGTAAAGCTGGTACACGCCACCGCCGTACAAACCAGTCCCGCCGCTGGCGGGTCTTGCAAAACGGCGTTGTTGGCGGCTGACGGCCCTGCGTTGGTGACGACCACGTCGTACACCACGGTTTGCCCTGCAACCAGGCTGCTGACATTGTTTGTTTTGGTAATACTCAAATTGGCGCACGGTAAAAAATTGTTGCTGGCAGTTGCCACGTTCGGCTTGAAGACATAGGCGGCATTTCCCTGTACGGTGGTGCCTTCTGCCAATGCATTGCCTGCAGGGCTGATGGCGGTTACTGCAATGGTGCTGGTGTTGGTGGCCGCGCCGCCGCAATAGTTGGTGCCGGTCACCACGGCCCGCACGGCAAACGTAAGTGTTGAGCTGACCGGCAAATTGGCTGCTTGCGCAATGGGCCCGGTGCCACTGGCAGCTGGGCAGGTGGTACCTAGAGCGGTGCAGGTCCACGCCGTAAACACCACGCCTGCTGGCTGCGGGTCACTGATGGTGACGGTATTGGCGTTGTGCGCATCGAGTGGGGCCAGAGTCAACACCAGCGGCGTGGCGTTGGCATACGTCACGGTGTAGGCCACCGTGTTGCCGATGGGCTGGGTTACCGCAGGGCCGCTTACTTTGGTGGTTTGCAAGTCGATGTCGTTGTCAATGACGGTGTGGATGTACACCGGGTTGAATGCGCCGCCGCACGCGCTGGTGTTGGCGTTCACAAAAGCGTTTGCAGGCAAATTGGCCGGCATGGTCAGCACCACGGTGGTGTTGTCTTCAATGATGGCGTTGTCCACGACGCTGATGGGCAAGGCAAACACATTGTTGGCAACTGCGTCGCTGTAATTGCCAGCTGGTACGCGCACACTCAATGCGCTAGCTGTGCCGCTAACCACCGCCAGCGTGGTGGTTCCGCCGTAGTTGAACTTTGTTCCAAACGCAGCCGTGCCGCTGACGGCCAGGTTAAGCACCAAGCCGCCTGCAGGCACCGTGCCGACTATTTTGATGCGCGGTGGGCTGTGGGCATTCCCCTCTGCTGCGCTTCCAGCGCTACCGATAAATTCGACATAGGGCTTTAACCCGATGTTGATATCGTCAAGGAAGTTGCCCACACTTATGTCGCCGCTACCTGTGGAGATGGCCGAAAACCCCAGCGGCTGCACGCCTGACGCACCTGTGTACGCGTAGTTGCCGGTATAACGCGTCCAGCCATTGGCAATGCCGGTAGCGGTGCGTGCGGTTGCGCCGCCGCCTGGGTTGATTACACCGGTGCCTGCCGTGTTGGTAGTAACGTCCAGCAAAACAACGTTGCCCGCGCCTACTTGCAGTTGCATCCGGTCTGCACCGCCGCGGCCCCGGTGCGCAAAGTTAAATGCAAAAGTCTCCCCCGTGTTCATGCAGATGTTTTGAAACAGCTTCGACGATGTGTATGCATTCAGCTCGGCCAATACGATGCCAGCGGGAGGAACGACACCGTTAAAGCTGTTGGCCCACAGCTCGATGGGGGTGCAGTTGTACGGTGTGGTGTACGCAAAGCTGCCTGCCGGACATCCGCTGGCTTGAAGTGGGTGGGTGGTTTCCCAAGCCGGAATTTCGCCAGCATCTACTGCGATCCAGGCTGGTGGTACCAACGTAAAAAACACATTGAGCTGCGCAGCGCGCGGCCCCGTGAAGGCCTGCTCAAAGCTGGGGTTGACGATGGAGCGCTGAATTTGCGCCTGTGCGGTGCTGCCCATCAGCAAACCAGTCAGCAAACCGACCAGCAAGACAGCCTGCATGGGTAACACGGCCATTATTCGGCGAACAAACCAGGCGGGCTGTGCGTTGGCAACACTCATCGCTGGGCGCTGGTAAACAACAAAATTTTTGGCTGCCATGCTTCAGAGTTTACCCTTTTGCGCCGTAAATCATAAAGAAACGGGTTCTAGCGCAATGAATACGGGCGCAAGCAGCTATAAATAATGTAGTAAGTAGGTTAGTGTTTAAATCGCCTTGATCAAACCGCCGCCAGCACGAACGCACCCGAGTCAGGTGAAGTTCGGCTACTTCAAACGAATCGACGCTACGCTGGCGCGCAGCGCTGCTTCCTGGCTTGCAAAATCTTCTTTGGTCGAGTTGAAGTTGAAGATGAGCATCTTGCCTTCAAACGGCGTGATCAGCATGATGTTGTAGATGTCGGTGTCGATAGCGCTTGATGTCATCTCCAAGAAAATCTATCGCTGCCCCGCCATTTCAACGATTTCTTTGCGCTTCCAGACCACGTTTGGAACCACGCGGCCCATCATGGTGCCGAACACCTCAAGGCCTTCTTCGAGGGTGTCGTCTTTGATGGGCTGGGGCTTCAAGTCATACGCAATCGATGTGGTGCGCCGCGCATTGCCCACCACATACCCCGGCGGGCGGGTGCGTGGGAACTTCGCCGCAATTTCAGCAGCGGTCAAAGGCGTGAAGCCAGCTGGCGCGTCCAGCGAAACCGTGCTGCCGGGGATGCTGATTTTTTCGCGGGCAAGGAGTGTGGTGGCGGCAAAAGTTAAAGCCAGGCCGAGCACGATGGCAGCGGAAAGAATGAAGTTTGAGCGGGTTGATGGCATGGTGTGCGATGCAGTAAAAGATTGATTGGCCAGATCCGTATCAGTATATTTATCCAGGTTTTTGCCCAGACGTTCGCACAGCGATCTCGAAAGGCGCATTGTGAAGATTGAAATGCAATCTCAATGGCTTGTGTTCACGCCCTAATCCCGATTTGGATTTTGCTCAACCGGTGGCGCAGTAGCGCTGCGCTATGCTGGAGGCTCAATAAAAACCCAGGAGACGCCCATGAACCCCAACCGCTTGTTATCGTATGTGCTGGTTTGCGCCGCGTTGATGCAAGGCGCTGCACATGCGCAGTTAGCGCCATCGCCTAATGCCGTAGTCCAGAGTGCAGCCGCTGCACAAAAGCAGCCGCTGCTCGACTCACTGCGCGAGTTTGTGAACATTGAAACCGGTAGCCGTGACCATGAAGGCATTACCCAAGCCACCGAGTTGCTGGGCAGCAAGCTGCGTGCGCTGGGCGGGCAGGTGCAGTTTATTGAGCCGCAAGAGGCCACCAATTACCGAATGATGGACACGCCCGACAAAATCGGCCGCATGATTAAAGCCACCTTCAAGGGCACGGGCACCAAACGCATTTTGTTGATTGCCCACATTGACACCGTGTACCCCAAAGGCATGGCGGCCAAGCAGCCGTTTCGTATCGACGGCGACAAGGCTTACGGCCTGGGCATATCCGACGACAAGCAGGGCGTAGCCATGATCGTCCATATCGTCGCCATGCTGCGCGCTATGAATTTCAGTGAATACGGCACGCTAACCGTGCTGGTCAATGGTGATGAAGAAATCAGCTCGCCAGGATCACGCGCAGAGCTGACCAAAGCCGGCAGCGAGCATGATGCCGTGCTGTCGTTTGAAGCCACCCGCACGACCAGCGACAAGCTCTCGCTGGCCACCAGCGGCATCGCGTCGGTAGAGTTGAAGGTAGAGGGCCGCGCATCCCACGCGGGCGCTGCGCCGGAGCGCGGGGTGAATGCGCTGTACGAGTTGTCACACCAAATCATGCAAATGCGTGACTTGTCGCAAAACGACAAGGGACTAAAACTCAACTGGACAGTCGCGCAATCAGGCACCAACCGCAACGTGATACCCGCCTACGCCACCGCCCAGGCCGACGTGCGCGTGGTGCGCGTCGCAGACTACGACGGCATTGAAGCCACGGTACGCCAAAAAGCCAAAACCCAGCTGCTGCCAGAAGCCAAAGTCACCGTTAACTTTGAGCGCCGCCGCCCACCGCTGGAAGCCACAGCCGCCAACCGCAAACTGGCCGCACACGCCCAAACCATCTACGCCGAACTGGGCCGCAAACTGGAGGTAGACGACCAACCCGAAGGTGGCGGTACCGATGCCGCTTTTGCCGCATTAAAAACGCAAGCCCCGGTGATAGAACGCTTCGGCCTGCAAGGCTTTGGAGGGCACACCGCCGACAACGAATACGTGCTGCTGGAAACCATTGAAGCGCGGCTGTATTTGGCGGCGCGGCTCGTGATGGATGTTGCGCGGGGCAGGGGACTTTAAGGTTGCTCTCTACTTAAGCGATTTAGTCCCTCTTCCCGTTGGAGGGGGCCGGTGTGAGGGCCGTCGGTTCATGCATGGATATGCAGCTAAAAGTTGCTGTAGCGCAATAAATGCGCGCGCAAGCAGCTATTTAATTTATAGCGAACAGATTGAATTGTTTTATTGACGTGACTTGGTCGGGGTTGAAAACTCCCCCATTTTTTGATCAGCAAGCTTTACGATAGCTGTAAAAACCCGAAGGCCCCCGCATGGCCACCAACACCAACCAAAAGCTCGCGGTATTGATTGACGCCGACAACGCGCAGGCGTCCGTCATCCAAGAGCTGCTGGCCGAGGTGTCCCGCTACGGCACCGCCACCATCAAGCGTGCGTACGGTGACTGGACCACCACCAACCTTAAAAGCTGGAAAGAAGTGCTGCACACCATGGCGATTCAGCCCATACAGCAGTTCGCGTACACCAGCGGCAAAAATGCGACCGACTCCGCCCTAATCATTGACGCTATGGATGTGCTGCACGCTGATGCAGTGGACGGCTTTTGCCTGGTGTCTAGCGACAGCGACTTCACCCGCCTGGCCACCCGCATCCGCGAAGCCGGGCTGGTGGTCTACGGCTTTGGCCAGCGCAAAACACCCGAACCGTTTGTAGCGGCGTGCGACAAATTTATCTACACCGAAATTTTGCGCAACGAGCCAGAAGAAGCCAAACCCGGCCAAGAGCCCGTGGCCGAGCTGCCCAAGCTCAAACCCATGCTGCTAAACGCCTTGACCGCCACCATGCGAGAAGACGGCTGGACCACGCTTTCAGCCCTGGGCAGCCAGATCACCCGCAGCAACCCATCGTTTGACGCACGCAACTACGGCGTGTCTAAATTGGGCGAGTTGATTCGCCAGCAGGCGGCGTATCTGGAAGTCAAAGAAGTGAAATCGGGCGAAGGCGATTCAATGCAGATCCATTTGCATGTGCGGCGCAAGTTGGCTGCGGCTCAAAAGGGTCAGTCGATTAATTGATGCAAAAAGCGGCATTTTTTGCGTTTCTAGGCATTTTTAGGAACCAAATAGGCCTGTAGCCCAACAAATACAGGGGTAAGAAGCTCTTTAATATATAGCAGTTATTACTGTTTGCTGACCGCATCTGCTACGGCCTGAGTTGCAGTGATCAGGTCTGCAACCTGCCTTTCGTCAACATCCAGCATGCCCTCGTATTCGCCCAAGTTGCGCGTGTTGTGGCATTTGTCGAGCACGCGCCAAACTTCTGCACCCAGTCCAAGCGTGTGCGGTAAAACCTGGAAAACGATCTACCGGTTGCTAGAGCGATAACCCCTGCGGCGCAATGCGGCCAAGCTTAGGGAATGAGCTGCGTTGTAGGCCAGGTCAAACCGGCTTTCAAGCGCCAGGGTCTCGTTACGCGCATCCTTCAGGCGCGCGATGCCGCTGCGCAGCAGGCCGGCAAATTCGTTCGCGTCGAAGGGTTCTTGCTGTAGCGGCTTTCCAGCGCCGCTCAAGTTGTCCAATGGCGTGTTGAGCGGCTCAGCCATGCAATTGCTCCTCAGTTCCGACCAACCAAATTTTGGGTTGCTGCAACACGCGGGTGACAAATGCGTTGTCTTGCGCAATGCGTTTGGCAATGTCTTCTGGCGTGTACAACGTGGGGTTTACTTTGCGGCCAAGCTGTATGGTGGCGCTTTCGAGCGCGCCAAACACGTCGGCATAACCCAAGGTGCTGCTGACGATCAGCACGTCAATATCGCTCTGCGCCGTGTCCTGCTGCTTGGCCACCGA
>JANPDQ010000345.1:0-2815 GCA_031431575.1 Polaromonas sp. | reverse complement strand
CATTCGGCGCTTTTGTTTGATGAAGTCGAAGACGTATTTCCACCTATTTCAAGCGAAGCCGCGCAGCTTATGGCGCGCTCAGACCAGTTGTCTGCGCCTGCCAGCAGCTCGGTCAATGGCAAGGCCTGGGTCAACCAGATTTTGGAATCCAACCTCGTGCCGACGCTGTGGGTGACCAACCGTATTGAGCAGATTGACCCGGCCTTTCGCCGCCGTTTTGCGTACCACCTGGAGCTGCGCTCGCCGCCGCCCGGTGCCCGTGAAGGCGTGGTGCGCAAGACGCTCGAAGGCATAGAAGTCACTGAGGCTTTTGTAGCCAAACTCACAGCGCGCAAGGGGCTGACGCCCGCGCAGATTCGCACGGCGGTGCGCTTTGCCAAGCTGATTGCTGCGCCAGAAAAAATCGACGCAAAAGTCGATGCTGCCGACATGCAGGCGATCCTTTCAGGCGGCAGGCCTGCATTGATGGAGTCATTGATCGAGCGGCAACTGAAAAATGCCGATGTGGCGTTGGGCAACAAAACCGACGCCATTGGCCGCAAAAGCGTGACCACGTACAACCTGGCCATGCTCAATGTCGAGTCGCGTTTTGAAATTCCCCGCATTGTTGAAGCGCTCAAATCGCGTGGCCACGGCTGCTTGTGCTTTTACGGCGCACCCGGCACAGGCAAGACCGCGCTGGCCGAGCACATTGCCAAGGCACTGGACAAGCCGCTCATCATCAAGCAAGCCAGCGACTTGATGAGCAAATACGTGGGCGAAACCGAGCAAAACATGGCCGCCATGTTCAAAGAAGCAGAGATTGAAAAAGCCGTGCTGCTGCTCGACGAAGCCGACAGCTTTTTGCAAGACCGGCGTGGTGCGCAGCGCACCTATGAGGTCACTGAAGTCAACGAAATGCTGCAAGGCATGGAGCGCCACAACGGCATTTTTATTTGCACGACCAACTTGCTGGACCGCATTGACCAGGCGGCGCTGAGGCGGTTTACCTTCAAGATCAAGTTCATGCCGCTCACGGCAGTGCAGCGTGAAACTATGTTTGTAACCGAAGCGCTGGCTGGCAACGTTGAGCTGTTCACCGCTGAACTTCGCGCACGACTGACGAAATTAACCCAGATCTGCCCAGGCGACTTCGCCGCCGTCAAGCGCCAGACCGATATTCTGGATGCCACGTTTTCAAGCGACGAGTTCATGGCGCAACTGGAAGCTGAGCACCGTATCAAACCCGAGGTACGTGAGGCGCGTGGGATCGGGTTTGTGCAGTAGTTGCAATCCAAACGCAGCCTATTCGACAGCCGATTTGAAATGAATTTACTGGCTCACCGGCTGTTTTTATTTTTTAATGTCTGTTGGATGCGTCAGCTATGGCCCCAATCGCATTTGCCAGCGCTTCGGGTTGCGAAAAATAGGCTGAATGGCTGGCATCCAGCGAGGTAACCGACTGGCAAGGTGAGCTGGCGACCATCGCGCGTTGCAATCTGGGTGTGACAGCTCGGTCTTGTGTCAACTCAATGTAATGGCGTGGCACGCTGCCATAGCGGTCGTCTGTCAGGTGCAAGCGAGTCAACGCAGGCAATGAGGGTTCAGGCGTCAGCAGGCTGTGCGCCAACGCAACGTCTGCATCGCTACAGTCGGCGTAAAGAGCGGGTTTGTAAGCCGATTCAAGCAAGCTATCCGTCAAACACAGCTTGTTGATGCGCAAATTGGCTCGCACCAATGATTCTTTGTCTGTCTTAAAAAAGTCGGCCACTCTTTCTTTGTGGCGCAGCATGTATGCAGCCAGGTAAATGTTGGCACACAATGCGGTCGGCCGCATCTGCGCAACAGTCGAAGCAACGACACCACCACGGCTATGCGCTACCAGCAGAGCTGGCTCTTGCAACTTGTCCAACAGCTGGCAAACCTGCGACGCCATGGCACTCAGTGTGGTGCGGCCACGTGCAAAACGCCAATTGCGGCCATGGCCGGGCAAGTCCGGTACCTGCACGCTATGGCCTGCTGCTTCCAGATGCGGCACCACCTTGTGCCAGCACCACGCGCCATGCCAACTCCCGTGCAACAAAATAATGTCCATATTTACCTTCCAGATTTTGACGTTTAGATTTAAGAATGCGAAGAACGCAAGTGACTTATCTACTGTGTGAACTCACATGCTGTGCTTGCAAGCTTAGGTTTGAATGCCGGACTTGTCTGGCTGTTTTCGGACCTGCGAATTTGGCTTGATCGTCTCACTGACTTTGCTGCGGTGAAACGTCAAACAGAAATTCTGAATGCGACGTTCTCGAGTGATGAATTGATGAGCCAACTGGAGGCTTCGCACTGCATCAGACCCGAGGTGCGGGGCATGGATTTTGTATACTAACGCTCATTTGTCGCTATGTAATCAATAGCTGTTTGCGCCTCTATTTGTTGGCTTCTGGCTGTTTTTATTTCATAAACCGTGGGCCACATAGCCGATTACAGATGCTGTGTGGGCGATTTTGGGTAGCTCCACTTGAAGCGGTGTGGATTGCGGTTCTTCTTTCTCTGAATCCGCAGTGGGCATGGCGTATCTACCTCCGCGAATGTCCCCCGGCCTTTGGCCTCCTCCTTGATTTCGCTGCGGCAGATACGCCATGCCCGTTGCTCAATCGTGTTTTTAAGATGTAAACGGACACCCAAGGGCGGTTTGCCTGGGTGTTCTGCGGAGGTCAAGGAGGAGCGCGAAGCGCGGGGGACACGTAGCAGAGCATCCGGGCATGCCGCTCGCTCTCACCACAAAACCCACGCAAGCGCGCCGTAACAGCTGCCGGGAAAACCCCTGCGATCAAGACAA
>JANPDQ010000344.1:0-1770 GCA_031431575.1 Polaromonas sp. | reverse complement strand
CTGCGCGGGCTGGGTGCGCAACTGCAAGACGACATCAAGGCCGGTGGGCCGGCGTATGTACAGATTGACCCCGACACGCAAATGAATGAGCACACATGGAACGCCGCCATGCGCGCTGCCGGGGCCGCGCTGGCCGCAACCGATGCCGTCATTGCTGGCGATATTGAAAACGCTTTTTGCGCGGTGCGCCCACCCGGCCACCATGCTTGCCATGACAAAGCCATGGGGTTTTGCTTTTTCAACAACGTTGCAATAGCCGCGCGTTTCGCCCTGGAGCGGCATGGGCTCAAGCGCGTTGCCATCATTGACTTTGACGTGCACCACGGCAACGGCACCGAAGACATTTTGAAGGGCGACGACCGCGTGCTGATGGTCAGCTTTTTTCAACACCCGCTTTACCCTTACTGCGGCACCGACCACCCGGCCAGCAACATGCTGAACGTGCCATTGCCGCCGTATACCAAGGGCATGGAAGTGCGCGAGATGATCGAGGCGCAGTGGCTACCCAGGCTTGACGCCTTCAAGCCCGAGATGGTTTTCATCAGCGCTGGTTTTGACGCGCACCGTGATGACGAGTTGGGGCAAATGGGATTGGTAGAACAAGACTACGCGTGGATTACCAGCCGCATCAAGGACGTGGCCAAGCGGCATGCCAAGGGGCGTATCGTTTCAATGCTTGAAGGTGGTTACGACTTGAACGCATTGGCGCGCAGCGTTGAAGCGCATATCCGGGTGCTGGCGGATTTGTAGCCGCGCGAAGATCGCCTACCAAGCTTTGCTGACCATATCGCGCTCGGCATTGAGCCAATGCGCCACCGCATCTGGCAGCGGAGCGGCGTAAACCGGCTGCCCTAGCGCGGCATACGACTCGGCATTGGTCACGAAACCTTTTTTGCCCACCACAGCGCCCTTCATGTAGCCTGTGGCACACACGCGCTCGCCATCTGAAAACTCAAAACGCATGTAGTTCCATTGGGCGTCGCAGGCATCTATGCGAAAACGCAGCGTGTAGTTTTGCAGTGGGCTCAAGCCGCGCCGGTAGCTGACGATGGAGCCGCCCGACATGGGCCGCCAGCCTCGTTTGATGACCGCACTGGCAAAGCCAACGCGTACAAAATACTCCACAATCATCAAGTCGATCATCGTCAAATAGCGGCCGTTGTTCATGTGGCCGTTGATGTCGATGTCGTTTGGCAGCACCCGAAACGTGCGCTCCAGCGTTTCGCCTACGGCAAATCGTGGCATGCGCCAGCAGCGCAGCAGGGTCAAGAGCAGTCGAAGATAAAGGTTCATATTTTGAGGTCGGTCAATTAGTTCAAAGTTGAACAATTGTAGTTCAAATCTGAACGAAATGTAAAATCAACAACCATGACCCATTCACCATTGCCCGAAGAATTAAGCCAGTCCCGCGGCCGCAAGGCGTGGCTGGCGGTTGTCAGGGCTTACCTGCTGTGCGACGCGGTGCTGGCTGCGCGGCTGGCCACGGTTGGTGTAAAAGTTGGCGAGCATGAAGTGCTTATCAATCTGGCGCGAACGCCCGGCATGACGCAGCAAGAACTGGCGCAGCACAGTTTTGTGGCCAAAAGTGGTGTCAGCATGTTGCTGGCAAATATGGAAAGTCAAGGCTTCGTGGTGCGCAAACCGGATGCGAACGACGCGCGCGTCAAGCGTGTTTACTTGAGCCTGGCAGGCGCGGTTCTGGCAGCCAAGTCGATCAAAATTCAGGTGGAGCTGGTCGATGGCATGACGAGTACCTTTACTGACGAGGAA
>JANPDQ010000343.1:0-17175 GCA_031431575.1 Polaromonas sp. | reverse complement strand
TTTTTCTTCGTCGTCTTCGTCTTTGTTTTTGTCTTTTACTCTGCGGCGCTCTGCGTTCGCTGCGCCTCTGCGGTAAAAAGGTTTTTGTGTCCAACTCTACGATTAGCCAGGCAGCAGAGCACATTCGCGCAGGCGAGCTGGTAGCCTTCCCGACTGAGACCGTGTACGGCCTGGGCGCTGATGCATCGAGCGACGCTGCTGTTGCAAAAATTTTTACTGCCAAAGGCAGGCCCGCCGACCACCCGCTGATCGTGCATATTGCAAGCATTGAGCACGTTGGCGACTTCGCCAGCAGCGTGCCGCCGTTTGCCTGGCGCTTGATGAAAGCCTTCTGGCCTGGCCCGCTCACGGTTATTTTGCCGCGCAAGCCTGGCGTTGCCAGCGCTGCTGCGGGTGGGCAAAAGTCCATTGGCTTGCGCTGTCCTGCGCACCCGGTGGCGCTGGAATTTTTAAAGGCCTGTGCCGATGTGGGCGTACCCGGAGTTGCCGGGCCAAGTGCCAATAAATTTGGCCGCATCAGCCCGACCACCGCAAAGCACGTGCAAGAAGAGTTTGGCGATGCGCTGATGGTGCTAGACGGCGGGGCGTGCGCGGTGGGTATTGAGTCCAGCATTGTCGATTGCACCCGCAGCGCGCCCGTGCTTCTGCGCCCAGGCGTGCTCACACGCGCGCAACTTGAAGCGGCCTGCGGGCAAGTGGTTTTAAGTGCCGACGAGGCGAATGAAAGCAACCCCCCGCGCGCGCCTGGCACGCTCGAATCACACTACGCGCCCAACGCCAAAGTGCGCCTGATGGACGCCAAGGCCATTCAAACCGCGCTGGACCTGTTGGGCGCTGATGCCGCACACATCGCGGTGTATGCCCGCACCATTGTTCGCATCACTTCATCAAAAGTGGTGTACCGGCGCATGCCCGACGACGCGCTGGCCACTGCTGCGCAACTGTTTGCAGTACTGCGTGATTTTGATGCGCAGCGGGTGAAGCTGATTTGGGTGGAGCCTGTGCCGCCAGACGCAGCATGGGACGGGGTGCGGGACCGTTTGACTCGGGCAGCGGCTGCTTGAAGGCTATGTTGGCTTTGTCCGAGACCGAGAGCGGACTGTGCGCGTGTCATGCTACGTGTCCCACGGGCGAAGCCCTCCTCCTTGACGTCCGCCTGACACGCGCACAGTCCACTCGCAAGTGCACAGCAGCTGTATGAATGCAATCTGAATGCAATCAGTTTCGGTGTAGTGTTTTGGAGCCTGGGTACTGCAACGGACTTAATTTTTACTTTAAGCAAGATGTTGTTCAGAGCGGTTTGTCGGTATGCCCGGCGGAGGTCAAGGAGGAGACCGAAGGTCGGGGGACACGCAGCCGGGCATACCGACAAACTGCTCCAAGAGCCAAGTCAGCAACGTGAAAAAACAGCCCTACAAACTAGCTAAAGAATGAGCAAACTAGCCCACACGCGCTTAAAAATCTACAAAACAATTGCCCGCCAGTTGCATGGGCAAGTGCCGTGCTGGGTATGCGGACAACATGTACCGGTGGAAGACGCAACGCTGGAGCACATTCAACCGCTGAGCGCGGGCGGTAACAGCCATGTTGAAAACCTGGCCATCAGCCACGGGCGGTGCAACCACCAGAGACATGCGGCGTTGCCGAATACGCTGCAAATTTAGCCTTCAGGCTTTTTGCCAAACGTGAGCTTCATCACCAAAATAGAAATGGCAAGCGCCAGCGTTACTGCGTTGGCCACCACAATTGGCCACGCGTTCATCATCAAGCCGTACACCAGCCACAGCGAAATACCCACCGTAAACGCGCTGTACATGCCGAGCGACACGCCGCGCACGTCGCGGGTTTTAAACGTCAGCCACACTTGCGGCACAAAACTGGCCGTGGTGAGCACGGCTGCTACCGTGCCTATGGCATCAACCAGGCTCACGGCCATGCCTATTTGGCGCCTTCTTTCACAGCCCAATCGACCAGCGCTTCAAGCGCGGGCCGCGCCGCTGCGGCGTTGGGGTGGTTGACCACGCCCACCACCACCAGGCGCCTGCCGCTGGGCGTGTGCACATAGCCTGCCAGTGCGGCGCTATCGCGCAGGCTGCCGGTTTTTAAGTGGGCCCAGCCTTGCGAAACGCGTGATTTGCTCCGGCGCAGCGTGCCATCCACCCCGGTAATCGGCAGCGACGCCATCAGCTCGGGCATGGCGCCCGATGCGTAGGCCGTTTGCAGCATACGCGCCAAGCCCTGCGGCGTGATGCGCTCCTGACGCGACAGGCCGGAGCCGTTGTCCAGCGTGGGCATGTCTTGCTCGCCAAAACGCTCGCGCCACCAGGTTCGTACCACCTCGCGCGATGCTTCAAAGCTAGCCGCGCTGTTGGTCGAACCGTTGGACGTCAAGCCAGCGCGCGGCAAACTCAATGTCAAAAAAAGCTGCTGCGCCATCACGTTGTTGCTGAACTTGTTGATGCCCTGAATCGTGTCGGCCAGCGTTGGCGAAGTCACTTCAAACGTCGGGCGAACGTTGGCGGGAGCGCGGCCATCGCGCACACGGCCAGTCAACTTTCCGCCGATCTCCGTCCACATGCCCTGCACCGCGCGTTCGGCGTAGCTGGCCGGGTCGGCGTAGGCCACTGGCCAGACCTTTTCACCGCAGGCGGCCGGGTATGCGCCTTTAAAACTGATGCGGAACGGGTCGCTGAAATCGGCTGCCAGCGTCGCGCGGTAGTCGCCGCAATCACCCAGCGGTGCACCATTTTTGCCAGCGGACAGCGGCACGCTGGCCTGCATTTGCACGTTGGCCAGCGGTGGCTCAAAGCTCACGCTGGCCAAGCCAGCGCCGGGGTTGGGCACAAACGTCATGACCACCGACTTGAAATTGATCAGCAGCGCATCGGGTGCGGCGTTGTACGGGCGCAGCGGCTCGCCGTCAAAGTCGGCCGGGTTGGGTGGCTGGGTGGCGAACGCACTGCGGTCCAGCAAAATATCGCCGTTGATGGTCTTAATGCCCAGGCCCTGCACGCGCCGCAGCAGCAGCCACAGCCGCTCAAGTACCAGTTTCGGGTCGCCCTTGCCTTGAATGATCAGGTTGCCATTGAGCGTGCCGCCACTGATGGTGCCGTCCACATACACCAGCGTAGGCCAGGTGTACGCAGGGCCCAGCAGCTCAAGCCCCGCGTAAGTGGTTACCAGCTTCATGACCGATGCGGGGTTGACCGATGCGTTGGCGCGGTGGCTGAGCAGGGCGGTGTTTTTTCCGTTGAGGGCGGGGGCGGCGTCGACCACCAGCGCGGCCAACGCATCGCGCGGGACTTTCGCCCGGGCCAGTGCGGCTTCAACTTCTGGCGGCAGGTTTTGGGCGCTGCAGAGCAGGCCGGTGCTGAGCAGGAAAATTGCAAGCAGTCGTTTTTTCACGGCTGTCGCTTTGAGTTCAATAGGCATTGCCGGATTATCGGGCGGGCAGTTGGCAGCGCGCCCTGCTGGCGGGATAATCACCGTTTGCAGCAACGAAATTGCTATTAAATAAATAGCTGCTTGCGCCCATATTTATTCGGTAAAAACCCTGTTTAATGCTCAAAAACGGTAAATTCTTGGCCTTTGACACCTCGACCGACGTGATGTCGGTTGCGTTGACCGATGGCGACCGCCTGTGGCAACACACCGGCCCGGGCGGCGCAAAAGCGTCCAGCACGCTGATACCTGCGGTGCTGGCGCTGCTGGACGAGGCCAATATGGCGCTGGGCGATTTGCGTGCGATTGCGTTTGGTCGCGGGCCAGGTTCGTTTAGCGGCTTGCGCACCGCATGCGCCGTTGCGCAAGGGCTGGCCTTTGGCGCAAACCATGGCGCAGGCATCGATGTGCTGCCCATTGACACGCTGCTGGCGCTGGCGGAAGAGGCGCGGTTTCATTCGCCTGACGGGGTGCAATCCATCACCGCCATGCTGGATGCACGGATGGATGAGATGTATCTGCAGCGCTATGAATGTCATAACAATATTTTCAGTGAATTAGGGCGCTGCGAATTGGTCCGACCTGAAAATTTGCATGCGAATAAAACTGACCTGTTCGCTGGCAACGCGTTTGGTGTGTACGCCGACCGCCTGCCAGCCAATCTGAACCACATCACCTGTCTGCCAACCGCTACGGCTATGCTGCGCTTGGCCCCCGCGCTAGCGGCCAGCGGTCACTGCGTAAATGCAGCGCTTGCACTGCCGCTGTATGTTCGGGATAAAGTAGCGCTCACTACCGACGAACGCGCTCAAGTCAGCCGCGAAAAATTGGCAGCGGCGGCGATGGCCGCAACCCCATTGGCCGCAACCCCATTGGCATATCCCAGCAACCAACCCTTCCCAGCAAGCAACTTCTGAACATGAGCGCAGTTTTTAAACCCACCGAGTCACTGGAAGCGCAATTCGAGCCCATGACCAGCGCGTGGCTTGCGCCTGTAGCCGCCATTGAGCGCAGCGCTTATGCCTACCCGTGGACGCTTGGCAACTTCAGCGACTCCATTGCCGCTGGTTACCACGCGCAGTTGCTGACGGGTGGCGCGCCGCACCCGGTGCTGCTGGGCTATTTTGTAGCCATGAAGGGTGTTGATGAAACGCACCTGCTCAACATTACCGTTGCGCCCATGCACCAGCGGTGCGGCTGGGCCCGCGTGATGCTTGACGCGCTGGCAATCTGGTCACGCGGTGAAGGCGCGCAGTGGCTATGGCTGGAAGTGCGGGCCAGCAACGCGCGCGCGAAAGTAATTTATGAGCGCTACGGATTTCGTGCGGTGGGCCTGCGCCGTGGTTACTACCCTGAAGGTGGCGTCGGCCTGCTGGGCGGCCCGGCCAGAGAAGATGCCATCGTCATGAGTTTGAAGCTATGAAGCGGCCAATATGGGCATGATGCTGGACAACCGTCAGCTCGCCATGCTGCGTGAGATGGGTGTGCGGGTTTGGCAGCCAAAGGCGTCAGCCCACAAGGATGCCAATGCGGACACTGCTGCAATTGATCGCCCGCCAGTCAGCGCGCCAACTGCTGCCGCGCCCGAGCAGGCACGCACACAAAGTACTACTAATTTAATAGCTGCTCGCGCCTATATTCATTCGGCTAAAGGTACAAATGGCATTGAATATGCCGCTGCAGCGCTACTGCCCGAACCAACGGCGCAAACTGGCCCCGGCGCGTGGCATGCTGGCCCGGCGCAAGAGCTGTATCCACCAACATCCACGCAACCCAGCGCCCGCTGGCTGGTGCTGCTGGAGGCACCCGGCGAGGCGCTGCACGGCGGCTTTCATCCGCTCGAAGGCGATGCTGGCAAGCTGCTGGACAACATGCTGCGCGCAGCCCACCTGCATGCGTCAGGCGGTGCAATGGTGGTGCCGCTGGCGCGCTACCCGGGCGTTGCTGGCCCAGCCAGCGCCGAATTGACGCAAGCGTTGCCCGAGCAAGTTGCCACCTTGCAACCCGCCGTGATCCTTGTCATGGGTCGCCTGGCTGCGCAGGCCGCGCTGCGATCGACTGAGCCACTGGCAAAACTGCGCGGGCGCGTGCACCAGCTGCACGGCAAACCATGCATCGTGACGCTTGATGCGGCTTACTTGTTGCGCAACCCACTGCACAAGGCCATGGCCTGGGACGATTTGTGTCTGGCAATGAGCGTGGCGAATCCTTGAATCAGGCTTTGCGGCCGGCACCCGCCACCAGCACCGAGACAATTGCCACCGCCATCAGCACCACGGCAGCCCAGTCTTGCCAGTGCAATACTTCGCCCAGCCACAGCGCACCAGTAAACACGCCCAGCACCGGGATCATCATGGTGCTCAGGGTGGACGCAATGGGTGGCAGGCTGCGCGCCAGTGTGAACCACGCTGCGTGGGTAAAGCCAAAAATCAGCACGCTGTTGTAGGCAATAGCCCACCAGGTTTGCGCAGGCGGGATGCGCCATTGTTCGCGCTCAAACATGGTGCTCAAAACGCTCAGCACCACAGCAGCCATCAGCGTCATCCAGAAAGAAATCGTCAAGGTGCTGGCAATAATTTTGGTCATGCGCAGCCGCTGCGTGCCCACCGCCCACACCAACGCGGCCACTAAGGCAAGTGCTACGCCCACCGGCTTGCCGACCAGATTGGTCAGCTCGTTGTACAGCAGCAGTGCCACGCCAACGCCCGCCGCACCCACACCCAGCCACTGTAGTGGCTTCAAACGCGTGCCGTATAAAAACGCTCCCAGCACGGCGGAAAAAATCGGCATGGTGTAACCCAAAATGGCGGCACGTCCGCTACTGAGCAAACTGACCGCCAGAATAATCAGCGCGTGCCACACAAACATATTGGTCACGGCCAGCCAGAACAGCTCGCGCCAGTCCCGGCGCTGCACCTGAAAAGGCACCCTCAAAAGCACGAGCACCAAGCCCAGCACCGGCACGCCCAGCCACAGGCAAATAGCGCGAAACGTCAAGGGCGGGTAGCCAGTCACGCCCAGCTTCATGACTGGCCAGTTCACGCCCCAGGTAAGCGTGACGAGCACAATCAGGATGATTTGTTTGCGGCTAAGGTGCATTCGAATGGGTACGGGAACGGAGCAGGGTAAAACAGGCTTTGATTGTGCAGCTTCTTACAATCCGTGCATGCCCAACGCCACCAGCCCAATACCCTCTGCCCCCACCTTCCTTGACATGCTGCACACTGCAGGCGAAAAGAATCAGTCCATGCTCTGCGTTGGCCTGGACCCGGAGCCCGCGCGCTTTCCCGGCAGGCTGCAGGGCGACGCCAGCAAAATCTACGATTTTTGCGCCGCAGTTGTCGACAGCGTGGCCGATGTAGTGGTGGCCTTCAAGCCTCAAATTGCTTACTTTGCCGCCCACCGCGCAGAAGATCAGTTAGAGCGCCTGATGGCTCATATGCGCAGTGCAGCACCGCACGTGCCGATTATTCTGGACGCCAAGCGTGGCGACATCGGCTCCACCGCCGAGCAGTACGCAATTGAAGCCTTTGAGCGCTACGGCGCAGACGCGGTCACGCTCTCACCCTTTATGGGTTTTGACTCGGTTGCACCGTATTTAAAACACGCTGGAAAGGGCGCTTTCTTGCTTTGCCGAACGTCTAACCCGGGCGGAGATGATTTGCAAAACCAGCGGCTGGCCTCAGTCGACGGCCAGCCTTTGTTGTATGAACATGTTGCACGGCTGGCGCAAGGGCCGTGGAATTTGAACGGCCAGTTGGGGCTGGTGGTGGGTGCCACCTACCCGCTTGAAATTGAACGCGTGCGCAGTGTTGCACCTACCTTGCCATTGCTGATTCCGGGGGTGGGTGCGCAGGGCGGTGACGCAGTAGCAACCGTGCGCGCGGGTTGGCGGCCTGACGCGCCGATCATCGTCAATTCGTCGCGCGCGATTTTGTATGCGTCCGGCGGTGAGGATTTTGAAAAAGCAGCGCGCAATCAGGCACTAATTACGCGCGATTTGCTCAACTCTGCAAAAAACACGCAGTTACAGTTTTAGAGGGCTAATTACCTACAGACTGGGCACTTTGTAATTTTGAGCCGTTAACCTACGAATTCTTCAGACTTAGGACTACGGCGCATGATCGAAATTCAAGAAAACTTTGTAACGCTTGATGCCAAGTGCGAGCTGCCAGCTGCGACTGAGCCGCAACCCAACCTCAATATCCAAGCGTCGCCAGAACAACCACCAGCAAAACTGTCTGCGGCGGCGGCCCTTTCAGCCGCATTGCTTGCCGCTTGCGGCGGTGGTGGAGGCGGAGGAGATGCGGGGGGCGGCGCAGTGGCTGGCGTACAACCTGATGCTGGTGGCACCGGCACGGTACAGGTTCCGCCACCAGCGGCCAACCCCGGCCCCGCCCCTGTAGTCAATGTGCCAGCGGCACCCGGCTTTAACAACTTTCCTAAAGCCAACACCGACGAAGAGGCGGCGCGCTTTTTGTTGCAAAGCCAGCTCGACGCGTCGGACCTCGAAATCAGCAACCTAAAAGCTGGAAATTTTGCGGGTTATCTGCAGCAACAGTTTGCCAAGCCCGTTGGCCAGACCGGCTGGGACTGGTTAGAGGAGCGCGGCTATGGGCAGTCAACTACCGCTCGCTACTTTTTTGCTACGTACCCGGCAGAGTTCATGCTGTGGAAGCAGTTGTTCACATCGCCGGACAGCATGCGCAAGCGTGTGGCTTTGGCACTGTCGGAATTCTTTGTTGCGTCCATGCAGTCGGCCGAGTTTGACTGGCGCGGCCACGCTTATGCACAGTACTGGGACTTGCTCAACAGCAACGCTTTTGGCAATTACCGCCAGTTGTTAGAGGACGTCACGCTCAGCGCGGCCATGGGGTATTTTTTGAACACGCGGGGCAATCAAAAAGAAGACCCAGCCAGCGGTCGCGTACCAGACGAAAACTACGCCCGTGAAGTTATGCAGCTGTTTTCAATCGGCTTGGTGCAGCTGAACCTTGACGGCACTGAGAAGGTTGTAGACGGCAACAAAGTTGATTCGTACACGCAGGCCGACGTAACCAACCTGGCGCGCGTTTTTACCGGCTACAACTTCGACACGTCTGATGGCGAGCGGGTTCAAGTGCTCAAGGACGGGGGCGGTGCAGAAAGCTACACGCTCCCCGGGCGGCAGTCGGTACGCAAGCCAATGGCGCTCACCGCAAGCCGGCATTCGACGCTGGCAGCAACATTTCTGGGCACCACCATCGGCGCAAACGTGCCAGGCGCTGATGCCTTGAAAATTGCGCTGGATGCCCTTGCTAACCACCCGAACACAGGTCCGTTTTTTGCCAAGCAAATGATCCAGCGCCTGGTCACCAGCAACCCGAGCCCAGCATACGTTGAGCGGGTGGCCAGAGCGTTCAACAACAACGGCGCAGGCGTGCGCGGTGATTTAAAAGCAGTGTGGGTGGCAGTTTTGCTGGACGACGAAGCGCGCAGCCCGCAGTCCTTGGCCAGCGCTTCGTTCGGTAAATTGCGCGAGCCGATGATTCGCTTCATTCAGTGGGGCCGCACCTTCGGGCTCAAATCTGGTTTTAATTCGTGGAAGATGACCGCGACAACGCGCACTGACAATTCGCTCGGGCAAAGCCCGTTGTATGCGCCGTCGGTGTTTAATTTTTTCCGCCCGGGTTTTGTGCCACCCAACACAGCCCTCGTAGCAACCAAATCGCCTGCGCCAGAGTTTCAGGGGGTCAACGAAACCACGGTGGGCGGGTATTTGAACTACATGCAAGGCGTCGTTCGCTCTGGAATTTTTGTGCCCGAGCCAAGTGTGGCGGAGGGCTTGTTCAGAAACTATGTGGCGGACGTTACCGCTAGCTACACCGCCGAGTTGGCGTTGGCACTGGATGCAGCGGCACTGGTTCGACGTTTGAATTTATTGATGTGCGCAGGGCAGTTGTCTGCCGCAACGCAAAAAATAATGGTCGATGCACTGAACGTCAATGCTCTGACTGCCGCCAGCGTCAATGACCGCAAACTCGACCGCATTTGCGCCGCAGTGCTGATGGTGTTGGGTTGCAGTGAGTATCTGGTTCAAAAGTAGCCAGTCGACATTGCGCACGCAAAACGTGTTTTTCCTGCACCTTCCAGCCCAATTGCCCGCGTATTGCCGCCGCCAAAAGCGCCTCCCCACCATCAATTTACAAGAGCTGACAACATGCATCTGATTGACCCACAATTTCATACCCGCCGCGCATTTTTGCGCCGTTCAGCGCAGCTGGCTTTTACTGGTGTGGCATTGCCCACCGCGCTAAACCTGGCGTCTATGGGTGAGGCTGCTGCATTCAACGCTCCGGACGGAACCTACAAGGCACTGGTGTGCGTGTTCATGTATGGCGGCAACGACTATGCCAACACGCTGGTGCCGTACGACGAAGCGAGTTACAACAAATACAACGCCATTCGCACAAGCATCGCCCTGCCGCGCGCTGCGCTCGACCCCATGGTGCTGCAGCCTACTGTGCCTTTAGCGGGCGGTCTGCAGTACGCGTTTCACCCGTCCATGACGGGCTTGAGGACTCTTTTTAATGGCGGGCAAGCCGCAGTGCAGCTAAACGTAGGGCCACTGGTGGTGCCGCTGACCAAAGCCCAATATTCAGGCAATAACCGCACGCTGTATCCACGGCCGCCCAAGCTGTTTTCACACAACGACCAGCAAAGCGTATGGCAGTCTTCGTCGCCCGAAGGCTCGACGATTGGATTTGGCGGCAACATGGGCGACCTCGCTTTGGCGTCCAACACCAATTCGCTGTTTACCTGTATTTCAGTGACTGGCAACGCGGTGTTTTTGGCGGGCGACTCTGCTCTGGCCTACCAAGTCAGCTCGAACGGTGCGGTAAAAATCAACAGTGTTACGGGCTCGGTGTACGGCTCTTCGGCGGTCAAAGATGCCATGGGGCAGCTCGTGCAGCAGGCACGCACCCACGTGCTGGAAAACGAATACAACAGGGTCACTCGGCGGGCGGTTACGTCCGAAGGTGCGATTACTGCTGCCATCGGGACCAGTGCAGCGACCGATGCACGGCCAGAGTTTGCGCCGTTTACTGGCCTGGCAGACAACTCACTGGCCTCACAGATGAAGTTGGTGGCGCGCCTGATTGCTGCGCGTGGCAGCCTGGGCGTAAAACGCCAGGTATTTTTTGTGTCGCTGGGCGGCTTTGACTTGCACGATGATTTGCTTACAAGGCATGTCACCAACATGAAGCGGGTAAGCGACGCGATGAGCGCTTTTTATCAAACCACGGCGAATTTGGGCGTTGCATCAAACGTTACAGCGTTTACCGCATCTGACTTTGGCCGCACACTAACTGGAAACGGTGACGGCTCTGACCACGGCTGGGGCAGCCACCATTGGGTGGTGGGCGGTGCAGTAAACGGCAAAGCTTTTTACGGCACGCCGCCGCCGGTAAGCGTGGGCAACACAGCAGCGCCTGAAGACCAATGGCACGTTGGGCAGGGGCGTTTGCTGCCAAGCACCGCAGTAGACCAATACGCGGCAACGCTGGCGAAATGGTTTGGCGTTGAAGACAGGGAAATGCTTGGTGTGCTGCCGAACATCAACCGGTTTGGCGCTGCAGGCGGGCGAGCCGACTACCCGATTGATCTGGGGTTCTTGCGGCCTTGACGCCAACTAGATTCACGGCCAGAAATTAGCGTCTGGCCAAACGCGATACGCTATTTAATCAATAGCTGCTAGTGCCTATTTTTATTGCGCTATAGCCTGGTTTGGTGATATTTTTTCGAGTTGTGCATGTATTGGCGCAAATCACACTGGCGGGGCTATTGCCACTAGCAAACAACCCACATAAACCGTAGGCAACTGCGAGCCGGTCAGCGCCTGCAGCGTCGAATACTATGTCGAAACGGAACAAGATGTCTGTTTTTTGAGTTGTAGCGGCGCGGGGCTACCCGCTACAGCCCAATCCGCGTGGGTTACATCAAAACCAGATTTCCACTTGAGCGCCAAAGCTGGTGCCGCGGGTTTTACCGTCTTTCAAGCCAGTCACGCCGCCAGCGACTGCTGCATTTGCGGCATCGTTCCACCTGGCGGTGGTCACGTAAAGACGCAACTCGGGCCGATTCCAAAAACCTGGGCCGGTTGAAAGCGTAGGTGCCAGTGTGAATTTGGTTAAAGTCTGCGTCGCCGCCCCGGTGGGTTTCTTCTGTGAATAGCCTGCTTCGGCAAGCAGCTTGAAGTTGTTGGTAAAAGCATAAGACAGCCGCCCGCCCACCGATGCCGAATTAGTTTTCACGCCTGCGGCTTTGTCGTTCTGAAACATTGCCTGAGCTTGACCACCCAACCGGCCTGCCTGCCAGGTGAAGCTCTCTACCAAACGAACGCTCTTCACATCCGATCCCGATGTCAGTGTGCCAAAGTTACCGTCGAGCCCGGCGGAGCCCTGCGCAACCTGCAGCCACAAATTATTGGCTCCACCCAACACTTTATCTTGTGTGTGCTGAAGCGTCAGTGCTGCACCACTCTGGCCACCGGTAAAGTTACCTTTCGTGAGCGTGGCAAGCACCCGCAGCGTGCCATCGGCGTTCACAGGAATACCAGAGTAATCGATGTTGACGCGATTTCCTGAGTTGACCGCATTCACGTCAGTTTTAAAGTAGCCCAAGCCGAGTTTGCCGGGCCCTACCGGAATGTCTGCACCCGCACCCACACCGCTCAAGTTGGTGTAGAAGGTATCCACAATGTGAACATCTGCCCGACCGTAGAAGCGTTTACCGATCCAGAAAGTGGTGTCCGGCGCGATGTCGTATCCCTTGCCCTCAACATACATTTGGTTGATGCCCACCTTCGCATCGCCAGTGTCTGTTTGCGGGTTGTAAAGGTTAGTCATCAGCGTGGCCTTATAGTCCACCCCCTCGGCTTTCATGTCATGGGACAGTTTGAACTCGCCGTAGATGTCGCACTCGTTGCCCAAGCGGTACTTCAGACCAGGGCCGCTGAGGCTGTAGCAGGCGCGCGACGCGTCTTTCTTCGATGCACCCGGGCCGGCGCGGAAGTAGCCACCGAACTCAACGGCAGATGCCGGGGCAGCCAGAGCGGCCAAAGTAGCGGCTAGCGCGCACACTACCAAACTGTTTTTCTTAAGTCTCATTTTCATTCCTTATCGTGAAGTAAATAGGCTTGCGGCCCCGGTGATACGCCTGCCGCTGATGACAAGCGCTTAGTTTCAAAAAATTAGAACGTTCCAATTTCTTGAAAAAAATAATGCTCTTTGGGTTGGTTGAAACGTTCAGCGCTGCGCACGTAAGCCCAGCTCATCTTTTTTGTAGCTTTTCTTTTGCACGGAACCGGCCACAACGAGCTGCTTCATAGCGTCCTGAACCGAAAGCGCTTCGTTGTTCCAGAAATCGCTAACGACAGCTCTAAGCGCGCCCTGAACATCTGTCGCCACAGCCATATCGATGGCAACAGACGGAACCAGCGTGTTTGACTTTGCAGTGGCCGCAAAGGCCCGGCCCGCGTCTTTTCCACACGAGTCGAACTTGTCGAGACTGACATTCATCCGGGCTGGGATAGAGCCTTTTTGAATGTTAAAACTCTCCTGGAATTCCTTGGTTAACAGGGTGTAGGCAAGATAGCCCTGCGCTTTTTGCGCCTCCAGATTTTTCAATCGAAACATGGCGAAGGTGTCAATCGCGTAACTGAACGAATCAGTAGTGCCAGGCGCGGCCGTACAGCTAAAGTCTTTACCAGGCTGTTTTCCAGCGACAAGGAACTCGCCTTTCGCCCAATCGCCCATGAACTGAAACGCCGCCTGCCCCCGTATCACCATCTCAGTTGCCGCATCCCAGTTTCGCCCTTTTGACTTGTCGTCAGTCAATGACTTCATACGGCGAAAAGCCTCCAGTGACTTTCTCATCTCTGGGCTCGACAAGGCGGCCGGATCCAGTTTCATGAATGCCTTCTTGTAGAAGTCGGTTCCACTAACGCCAAGTGTGACTGCCTCGAACAGCAAAAAGTCCTGCCAAGGCTGCCCGCCATGCGCGACCGGAATGAAGCCCGCAATTTTGATTTTTTCTGCAGCTTGCAAAAAGTCGTCGAACGACAACGGCGCTTGAGTGACGCCTGACTTTTTTAGCACGTCGTTGTTAGACCAAAGCCAATTCACCCGGTGGATGTTCACTGGCACCGCAACGTAACGGCCTTTGTGCTTGACTTGGTCTTGCACTACTTTGGGCAAATCAGTGTCCCAGCTGTCAAAGGATGCCATTGAATCCAAATCTGCAAAAGCATTTAGATCTGCCCACTCCTGAATCGCAGGCCCTTTTATGGTGGCAGAAGCCGGCGGATTGCCCGACAGCACCCTTTCCTTGAGGGCAGCCATTGCATTGCCGCCACCACCGCCGACAACAACGAAGTCTTTCCAGGTGTGGCCTCGTACGCCGATCCTGCTTTTCAGATCTGCGATGGACTTAGCCTCACCCGGCGATGTCCAAAAATGTAGAACCTCAACCTCACCTGCTGACGCAGGAAGAGCCACTGTACCGCCCAGCATCAAGCTGGACACAATAAAGGCGCATAGTTTCATAAAAAGTCTCCGTTTATAGTTTGTAAATTGGAACGTTCCAACTCGAAGATACATTTATTACAAATTTAAGTCAAGGCCAAAGTATCAAGGAGCCGTTTGGGCAACCGCCTGTGCGCAAGCGGCAGCACTACGACGGTCAATAAAATGCCTTGCAACCGTCGCAAGCATGGACTGCCGTACAGCGGTCGCACAGCATTGCTCAAAGGCGACTGAAGGCAACAGATGCTGTTGCGCTGGAAGCTGTCGGCCCGTCCAGGTTGAGGCGGTATGCATCACGGGTATGCAGCCCTTGCGCATCGCCAAGCGGGCCTGAAAAGCGGGATCAGTCAAACCCAGCGCAGCGAGTTCAGCTACCGACAGGGGTACATGCGCCAGCGGCACGAAGTAATCAACAACCGCCACAAACCAATGGGCGGTGCCAGGCGCAGACCACCCAAGTAAATCGGGATTCGCAAGCCGCGCCCAATCACCCATGAATTGCACCGCTGCCTCGCCGCGTGCCACGCGGGAAGCCTGAAACGCCCAGTCACGCGTGAACGCTTGATCGTCAACATATTCGCGTAACGCCATCAGGTACTCAAGCGCCTGATGCATTGCCGGGTCGCGCCACACCGAGGGCAGCACTTCAACAAATGTCTGCTCGTACAACTTTTTGCCGCCCGTGGCAAGTACCACCGCCTCAAAGATCACGCTGATCTGCCAGGTTTCAGCGCCGACCGCCAGCGGGGCGGCCACGTAACGCTTTGCCTGCGCAAGCCAGCGTAGAAAATCTGGCCAGCTGGCTGGAGCAGGCGCGCCGAAGCTCTTGGCCATCATAGGATTCACCCACATCCGGTTTGACCGATGGATGCCCAGCGGAATGCCGTGCCAGCTTTCGCCCGTTTGCATGTGAGCGCGTATCAACCCAGGCAACCGATCAGCCCATTGCGACTCGGCGGCGACTGATCGCAAATCCTTCAATGAACCGGGCTGCGAGCGCCTCGCGTCTGAGATATCCATACCGTGCATCTTGATCAAGTCGCACACGTCGCCGGGTATCGCGTCGCTCAGTGATATACGCATCTCCAGAAGCTGTTCGCGACAAAGCCTCAGTGCCGCAGCGTCGGCGTCACTGTGCCAGGCGTGGCGCAGGCTTAGCGTCATAACCGATGACATTTCAGACCTGTTCATGGAGCCTCAATCAGAAGGGCTCTGAAGTCGTTGATATTCGTGAAAGTGGGGCCGGTGTGAATCAATGCGTCTAATGAACCCAGCAGGCTCGCACTGTCATTCGCCTCAAGACACGCATTCGCGTCCAGACCCAGCCGCCTGGCGTGGGCCAAGGTGCCGGGCCCTACCCAAGCGCCCGCCGCTCCCGCGCTTGCGTCCATTCCATCGGTTCCCACCGAGAGTCCATGAACAGTCGAGCTACCGCTTCGCCCTTCCAGTGCAAGTGCCATGGCAAGCGCAAATTCGGTGTTGCGCCCACCGCGCCCAGTTCCCTTGACCGTCACCGTGGCCTCGCCGCCCGACAAAATAACGCATGGCGCTTTGAAGGGGGCTGAGCGATGGGCCACCGACAATGCGATAGCCGCATGCGCCTTTGCCAATTCACGTGACTCGCCTTCCATGGCATCCGACAGGACATGGCACGTCAACCCAAGGTCTTGCGCCCGGCGGGCTGCCGCAGCAAGACCATCCCAGGCGCAAGCGATCATCTTGACCTGATGGCCGAGCAAGCGACTGTCACCGGGCTTCACCGATTCCCAGACGCCCGAAGCGAGAGCTTCGCGAACCGCGGGAAGGTCATTCATGTTGTATCGATCCAGCACAGCCAACGCATCTGCGCAAGTAGAACCGTCAGCCAGCGTGGGCCCGGATGCAACCAGTGCGGGGTCATCGCCGGGAATGTCAGAAATCAAAAGCGTCACCATCTTGGCCGGATAAGCCTGCGCTGCAAGCCGTCCTCCTTTGATCGATGAAAGATGCCGCCTCACAATGTTGATCTCTGCGATAGTGGCACCGCCCCGGAGGAGTTGACGGGTCACACTTTGCTTGTCAGCCAATGTCAGCCCTGGTGCTGGCAGTGCGCAAAGCGCTGAGCCTCCGCCAGAGATGAGGGCAATGACCAAATCATCCGCGCTGAGACCACTGACCGCGTCCATCAACAATTGAGCGCCCGCCACGCTACGCTCATCGGGTACGGGATGACTTGCTTCGTGTACGCGGATATGTGCTGTAGCAAGCGTTGCCCCATCAGGGACCACCACCACACCCTCAATCGACCCTTCCCAGTGCGCCTCAACGGCCCGGGCCATGGCTGCAGCAGCCTTGCCCATGCCAACAACCACGGTGCGGCCACGCGGCGGCGGTGGCAGATGAGGCGGCAATACCTTCATGGGGTCGGCAGCTGCGAGCATGTGCTGGTACAGATCAATCAAAAGATCGATCTGATGCGGTCTTTGGGTAGTTGAGCGATTCAAGGCGAACTCTTTGCAACGTGACTCGGGATCGTAAACAACAGCATCTCAACCGTTGATGCCTGCGGCCACGGACAGGTAGCGCCGCATCCGCAAGACGGCAAGCTCGGGGTCGGCCAGAACGCCGCAGGCGTCTGCCAACTCGAACACCCGTGCGTAGTGCGCCACGCCGCGAGCGGCTTGCGCACCTGCAGCCATTGAAAAATGATCCTGGTGACCATTCAGCCACGCAAGGAACACCACACCCGCTTTGTAGTGCCGGGTCGGCGCGCGGAAAATCTCCCGTGACAGCGCAACAGTTGGATCGAGCAGCTCACGAAAACGCGCCACGTTACCAGCGGCTAAGGCTTGCAAGGCAACCGCCGCGACCGGCGCAATCGGGTCAAAAATCCCAAGCAAGGCGTGCGAATGTCCGACGTCATCACCCGCTATCAATTCGGCATAGTTAAAGTCGTCCCCGGTGTACATCTTCACGCTAGGGGGAAGACGTCTTCGCAGCTCTATTTCCCACTTTGCATCCAACAGCGACACCTTGATACCTTCAATCCGGTCTGCATTCTCTGCAATGAGGCACGCCACCGTATCCAAGGCGCCCGCTATCTCAGTAGAGCCCCAATATCCACGCAATGCGGGATCAAACATCTCGCCAAGCCAATGCAGGATCACTGGTTGGGAAACATCGTCAAGTA
>JANPDQ010000342.1:0-2625 GCA_031431575.1 Polaromonas sp. | reverse complement strand
CGGCACCTTCCAGCACAGCCAGCAAATCACCAATGTTGATTTTGTCGCCCAGCTTGACTTTCAAATCCTTGAGCACGCCAGCGCCGGATGATGGAATTTCCATCGAGGCTTTGTCGGACTCGACAGTGACCAGAGATTGCTCGACCTTAATGGTGTCGCCCACCTTGACCAAAACTTCGATGACGGTCACGTCTTTGAAGTCACCAATGTCAGGCACGTGAATCTCGACCGGGCCACTGGCTGGCGCGGATACGGGGATGCCCTCACCCCTGCCCTCTCCCGGAGGGAGTGGGAGTGAAGACGCTACTATTTCAGGAGCTGTCCGCGCCGGAATTTGTTGGGCTACAGGCTCTTTTGATGCTGAATTTGTGCCTGAATCGGCACTTTCCAGACTCAAAACGATTGATCCTTGCTTGACCTTGTCGCCCAGCTTGACTTTGACCTCTTTCACAACACCAGCCGCACTCGACGGGATTTCCATCGAGGCTTTGTCAGATTCAACCGTCAGCAGGGACTGGTCTGCCGCAATGGTGTCGCCGGGTTTTACGAGTAGCTCAATGACGGTGACTTCATCAAAATCACCAATGTCAGGAACTGCAATATCTATGGTCGCCATTTTTTGTCTCCTTACGCGTACGAACTAGGCATGTGAATTAAGCGTACAGGGGGTTGATTTTGTCGACCTGGATGCCGTATTTTTTAATCGCCTCAGCCACTTTGGCCACCGGCACTTTGCCCTCTTCGCTCAAGGCTTTAAGAGCCGCCACCACGATGTAATGGCGGTTGATTTCAAAGTGCTCACGGAGCTTGCTTCGGAAATCGCTGCGACCAAAACCGTCGGTGCCCAGCACCTTGAAAGTACGGCCTTTAGGAACGTAATTGCGAATTTGCTCGGCAAAAGCCTTCATGTAGTCGGTTGACGCGATCACCGGCCCCAAGTGCTTTTCCAGCTGCTGACCAACAAACGGCACGCGGGCTTTTTCTAGCGGATGCAGCAGGCTCCAGCGCTCGGCGTCTTGGCCATCACGTGCCAGTTCGTTAAAGCTTGGGCAGCTCCAGACATTGGCGGCAACGCCCCAGTCTTTTTCCAACAATTCCTGTGCGGCAATCGATTCGCGAAGTATGGTGCCCGACCCGAGCAGCTGCACACGCGGCGCATTGGCCGCTGCGGTGTCTGCACCCGGCTTGCACAAGTACATGCCCTTGATGATCTGCTCTTCGGTGCCGGGCGTGAGGCCCGGCATGGCGTAATTTTCATTGAGAAGCGTCAAGTAAAAATACACGTTGTCTTGTTTTTCGACCATGCGTTTAAGGCCGTGGTGCAAGATCACGCCAACTTCGTGTGCAAAGGTGGGGTCGTATGAAATGCAGTTGGGAATCGTGCCTGCCATGATGTGGCTGTGGCCGTCTTCGTGCTGCAGGCCTTCACCATTGAGCGTGGTGCGCCCTGATGTGCCGCCCAACAAAAAACCGCGTGCCTGCATGTCGCCCGCAGCCCAGGCCAGGTCGCCCACGCGCTGAAAGCCGAACATTGAGTAATACACATAAAACGGAATCATGATGCGGTTATTGGTGCTGTACGACGTGGCCGCCGCAATCCAGCTGCTCATGCCGCCCGCTTCGTTGATGCCCTCTTGCAGAATTTGACCCTTGACGTCTTCCTTGTAATACATGACCTGGTCTTTATCGACCGGCGTGTACTTTTGGCCATCGGGGTTGTAAATGCCGATTTGGCGGAACAAGCCCTCCATGCCAAAAGTGCGGGCTTCATCTACCAAAATTGGCACTACGCGCGGGCCCAGCGCCTGGTCGCGCAGCAGTTGCGTTAGAAATCGCACATAGGCTTGGGTAGTAGAAATCTCACGGCCGTCTGGCGTGGGCTCCATCACCGATTTAAAGGTGTCAAGCGCCGGCACCGTAAAGCTTTCGTCAGCTTTGGTTCGGCGGTGCGGCAAATACCCGCCGAGTGCTTTGCGCCGCTCGTGCAGGTAGCGCATTTCGGGGGTGTCGTCGGCTGGTTTGTAAAACGGTATGTCGGCCAGCTGACTGTCAGGAATCGGGATGCCAAAACGATCGCGAAAAGCCTTGATGTCATCGTCAGACAATTTTTTGGTCTGGTGAACATTGTTTTTACCTTCACCAATTTTGCCCATACCAAAACCTTTGACAGTTTTGATCAGCAGCACAGTTGGCTGGCCTTTGTGCTGAACGGCGGCGTGAAACGCGGCGTAAACTTTTTGCGAATCATGCCCTCCGCGTCGCAAATTGAAGATGTCTTCGTCGCTCATTTTGGCGACCATCTCAAGCGTTTTGGGGTTTTGGCCAAAGAAGTGTTTACGTACGTACGCGCCGTCATTGGCCTTCATGGCCTGGTAGTCGCCGTCAAGCGTGTCCATCATGACCTTTTTGAGCGCGCCGTCTTTGTCGCGCGCCAAAAGTGGGTCCCAACCATTGCCCCAGATCAGCTTGATGACGTTCCAGCCTGAACCGCGAAACTCGCCTTCGAGTTCTTGAATGATTTTTCCGTTGCCGCGCACTGGGCCGTCAAGTCGCTGCAAATTGCAGTTGATGACAAACACCAGGTTGTCTAGGCGCTCACGCGCGGCCAGACCAATTGCGCCGAGT
>JANPDQ010000341.1:0-3153 GCA_031431575.1 Polaromonas sp. | reverse complement strand
GATGGTTGCCGACGACGCCGCTAAAAAACTCATTCAGGAGCGTGCCAGAGTGGCCGAGCTGTTCGCCAGCGCAGTCAATAGCGGCATGCGTACGCTGAAGATGGACGGCATGGAGAAAGTGCTGATGGGCCTGACCGATTTGAAAATGGTGCGGTCGGTTTGTATTAAGTAGGCCAAACTGTAGCCACGCTGTCAGATAGCTGCATGCAAGGCAAATTACTATTAAAATAGTAGCAGCTTACGCCCGTATCACATGGGCTAGAAGGCGAAATAATGCATAAATCCAAGCGCAAAGAGCGTGCGGTTACACCACAGCGCCAACGCCATAGCCAATTCCCATGACGGCCTACATGGCCAGCGCCGCTGATGAGCCGCTCCAAAGAAGCTTTACAATTCTTTATCCAGATACGATAATTATCAGATCTGGATAAATTGGGATAAATATGAATGCATCGAACGACATATTCCACAGGTCGACGTATGCTGAGCAGATGGCCGAGCAGCTGCTAAAACCTGCGCCGTTACAGACAAATGTTCGTTCTGGCGTTTTTCTGTCAGGCATTCGCCGTGTTGGCAAGACCACTTTCTTGCGCCAAGACCTGATTCCTGCGCTGGAGGCACGCGGTGCATTGGTTATATATGTTGACCTTTGGGCTGACCGTACCAAAAGCTCAACGGCGCAGGTCTATGAAGCGGTGCGTGAAACACTCAAGCAATTGCAGGCACCCAATCCAGGCTTGCTACAGCGGTTTAAAGGGCTTAACCTCGGGGCGGCAGGATTCACGTTTGGCTTTCAGCTTGACAGTCTAGGCGTGAACAAAGGCACAACATTGGCGCAGGCATTTGAGGAACTGGTTGCCAAGGCCAAGACCCACGTGGTGCTGATCGTTGATGAAGTGCAGCAAGCGGTGAGTTCAGACGAAGGATCCAATCTGCTGCATGCACTAAAGGCCGCCCGCGACGCCGTGAACTCCAAACCCGGCACACCCGGCTACTTTCTGTTTTTGGGCACGGGTTCGCACAAATCACTGATCACCGACATGGCAACTCGCCGGTCCCAGCCATTTACTGGCGCGGTGGCCACTAACTACGACTTGCTAGGCAAAGACTTCGTACAGTGGCAGCTTGACCGCATCGCTAGCACGCCAGGTGTTGTGTTGCCCAGCCTTGATGCTGCCTGGCAGGGTTTTCAGGCAATGGGTAATCGGCCCGAAGAGCTGCTGAAAGCCTTGGTACAACTGCAAAGCACTCAGGCACCACCCGACCAGGCATTTGCCATTATTTCAGCAACGTTGGCCACGGCTGCGGCTGATGTAGAACTGCAAGCGATTCATGACTTCGGCGATCTGGGCAAAGCTATCTTTTCCCGAGTAACTGCAGGCAAGGAAGAAGGCGTTGCCGGGTTGTTCAGTGCTGAAGCGCTGGCCGATTACTCCCGGCAAACAGGAACGCTGGTGGAGGCTCCTCAGGTTCAAAATCTGACCGACAAAATGGTGGCCGCCAACTTGATTGCACGCCCCGGGCACGGTATTTACGCAGCAGCAGATCCGTTCGTTCGCAAGGTCTGGCTAAGCCGTGCCGCAATGGCGCTTCCAGGCGCAGTACCAAGCGCTGTGCCCGTTGCTGCGCCAGCGCCTTCACCGGATCAGTTCTGATGCGGCGAGCCACGCATTTTTGACTTACAACCCATGAGCACCCTACAAAAAAGGATTAACCACCACAGAAGCGCTACATCACACGCCGTGGCTTATATCTTCAGTTAGCAGCGTGTCAGCACCGCAGCGGTTTGCGGCCTCCACCACCATCGCGTCCCAAATCGACAATCGTTGTTCCAGCGTTCTGGCAATCGCGTTTTACACCAGCGTCAAGTCGCTGTCGACCACAGGCCAATTCGCATAGTGGCTGATGACCCCCCTGCCAAATGCGCTGGCACCTTTTGTTTGTTCATCAGCACGTTGTACAGCTCAATCAGCACCTGCGTGCTGATAGCAGCCTGCCCAGAAGCGCTGTGCTTTTCTACCAGGCCAATGGCAGTTGCTTGCTTGGCGGGGCTATGGTGGTCGGTGCAATACAGGACACACTCGTGTCAAAAAACACGCATTTAGTGTTAAGTCATGCGTCAGGCTTGGATGCTGGTGGTGCAGTTTCCGCCGCATCACGGGCTAACCCTGCGGCGGTAATGCTTTGCACTAAGCGCTGGGTCGAGACAAGTCGCGCCTGCGCACCCTGCTCGCTTGCACCCTCAACCTAGGCGCTCAAAAACTCCCCCACCATTGCACTAGCGAAGTACCTTCACGCATGGCCCGAATACGCGCGCTGCGCACTGTGGCCTTGTCTAATGAAACGGTCAAGTTGGCCATGCTCACCCTAAATAGTTTGTTAACTACAGTGTGGCACCTGTTTATCTGAACCAATAAATGGGTGAACTCAATTTGCACGTCAAGCATGAACGGGCCAGCAAGCATTCGAAATTGCCAATACACACAAAACATTACTATCGAAATAATAGCTGCTCGCGCCCGTGTTTATACGGCTAAAGGCACAAAAGCCTGAATTTACTGCTCTTTTGCCACCTTTGAGAATGTTGGGAAGGGGGGGGGGTAAACACCCATGCCAGCCGACGGAAAGCGCTACTTGTTCTCTGCTGCCTCACTGCTGGCAGGTTGTGAGAACCACCACACTAGCAACAAGTTCGCTTCCGTCGGCAGGTTGTGAAATTGACCCGTTAACCAACCAGCTCGCCTAAATCCCCTCAAAGTGACAAAAATGTTCCTTTCGCCGCATGAAAAGTAACAAAGAAGTAAGTGAAAATCGAGCCTTGGGTGCCTGCTGCCCCCAAATTGCCTAATTCATCACAGATTGCACTGCTGGTACAGGCTGGCACGATGCCTGCTGTATAGATCGGGTCAGTAGTATTTATTTGTGTTTTTTAATTCAAGGAGTTTCGAATGAAACGTGCTATTCAAAAGGGTTTTACCCTAATCGAGTTGATGATCGTTGTGGCGATTATTGGTATTTTGGCTGCGGTTGCTTTGCCTGCTTATCAGGATTACACGGTGCGTGCGAAGATAAGCGAGGCGATTATTGCTGGTTCAACAACTAAAGGGTTGTTGAGCGAAGCTTTTCAGACAGACAGCGTTACAGGAATGACGG
>JANPDQ010000340.1:0-4210 GCA_031431575.1 Polaromonas sp. | reverse complement strand
GGCCGGTGAGCTGGAACTTGAATTCACGCCGCAGGGTACGCTCGCTGAAAAGTTGCGGGCTGGCGGCTCGGGCATTCCGGCGTTTTTCACCAAAACTGGCGTGGGCACGCTGGTGGCAGAGGGCAAAGAATTGCGCGAGTTCGACGGCCAAACGTACGTGATGGAGCGGGCGCTGCTGCCTGATGTTTCGTTGGTCAAGGCCTGGCGCGCAGACCAGTCTGGCAACCTGCAATTTCGCCTGACAGCACGCAACTTCAACCCCGCTGTAGCCATGGCGGGAAAGGTGTGCATTGTGGAGGTGGAAGAGGTGGTTGAAACCGGGGCAATGGAGCCTGACCAGATTCATTTACCAGGCATTTACGTGCACCGCATTGTGTGCAACCCAACGCCTGAAAAGCGCATTGAAAAACGCACCGTCACCGAAAAATCAGCTGCGAAAGTTGGAGCATAAATATGGCCTGGACACAAGACCAAATGGCAGCGCGCGCTGCCAAAGAACTGCAAGATGGTTTTTACGTCAACCTTGGCATTGGCATCCCCACCCTGGTGGCCAACCACGTCAGCCCAGACATTGAGGTGTGGCTGCAATCTGAAAACGGCATGCTCGGTATTGGCCCATTTCCGACGGAAGACCAAGTTGATGCCGACCTTATCAACGCCGGCAAGCAAACCGTAACGACGATCAAGGGCTCGGCCATTTTTGGCTCTGATCAATCTTTTGGCATGATTCGCGCGGGCAAAATCAACCTGAGTATTTTGGGTGCGATGCAGGTCAGCGAGAAGGGCGATTTGGCCAACTGGATGATCCCCGGCAAGATGGTCAAAGGCATGGGCGGTGCGATGGATTTGGTTGCGGGTGTCAAGCGCGTGATTATTTTGATGGAGCACGTCGCAAAGAAAAAAGACGGTACAGAAGATATGAAAATTCTGCCTAACTGCACATTGCCCCTGACGGGCTTGGGCGTGGTGAACCGCATCATTACCGACCTGGCGGTGATGGATGTGACACCGCAAGGTTTGAAGCTGGTAGAGCTGGCCGACGGCGTGACGCGGGAGTTTGTGCAGTCTAAAACGGGCGTTACGCTGCTGTAGGCCGGCAGTTGCTTAAATTTATGCGAAAAAGACCTGTAGCCCAATAAATACAGGCGTTAGCAGCTACAAAAAATGTAGCGTTTTAGGCTTGGTTCCTGACGCCTGATTCAGAAGGGTCAGAAACAAAAAAGCCCGGTAACAACCGGGCTTTTTTGTTCGATACAACCTACTTTACCGTGATCTGAATGCTGGAACTCATGCCGGCACCGTACGACTGGTGCGCGCCATTGGCAAACTGTGAAGTCAGTTTGTATTGGCCAGGCGCCAGTGTGATCATGGCTTCAGTTTGGCCAGCGCCAAAGTGCCGGTGGTTGTCGTCAAACGGCACAGACTCGCCTGCTTTGACGGGCATGCGGTTAATCAGCAAATGGTTGTGGCCACTGTCTTTAACGATGTCCCCAGCAGGGGCGACCGCCATGCCTTTCACGCCAAAACGCACCTTGAACGTGGTGCTTACCGTTGCGCCGTCTGCAGGTTCAAGCAACGACACCGACTGCGTAGGCGCGGGTGTTGCACAGCCAGCCAGCAGCCCCAAGGTAAGGCAGGTAGCGGCCAGCAGGCGCGTGTAAATTGCTGATGTTCTCAATTTGGGTCTCCAGATTTTTTGCGTTGTTACGGGCCGATTGGAATGAACCGCCCTGTGCAGAAGATAACGCGCTGGTCGCCAATTGCACACCGCACTAACCCTGCGTGGTACGTGGAAGAGGCGCAAGTGGGCTAAGTCTGAGAAAGCGATGTGCTGGAGCGGGTAAAGGGAATCGAACCCTTATCTGAAGCTTGGGAAGCTGCCGTTCTGCCATTGAACTACACCCGCACATGGCCACAATTGTAAAAGCGCGAGGCGTCTAAAACAAGAGGTGAGCCTACTTCAAAATGTCGCCCATGCAGAGGTACTTCATTTCAAGGTATTCCTCCATTCCGTGGCGCGAGCCTTCCCGGCCCAGGCCCGATTGCTTGACGCCACCAAACGGTACATGTTCAGTTGCTATCACGCCGACGTTGATGCCGACCATGCCGTATTCAAGCGCCTCTGCCACACGGAAAATGCGGCCTACGTCGCGGCTGTAAAAATAGCTGGCCAGGCCGAATTCGGTGTTGTTGGCTGCGTCGATGGCCTCTTGCTCGTGCTTGAAGCGAAACACCGGAGCGAACGGGCCAAAGGTTTCTTCTTTGGCACACAGCATGTCCGCCGTCGCGTCGCCAATGATTGTGGGCTCAAAAAATTGTCCTTCAAGTCTGTGGCCGCCTGCCATCAACTTGCCGCCTTTTGCCACGGCATCGGCGACGTGGCGCGCCACCTTGTCGATGGCTGCGTCTTCAATCAATGGCCCAGTAGTAACGCCTTCGGCAAAGCCGTTGCCAACCTTCAGGGCCCTGACCTTGGCCGCAAACTTTTCTACAAATGCGTCGTACACGCCATCCTGTACGTAGATGCGGTTGGCACACACGCAGGTTTGACCAGCGTTGCGGTATTTGCTGGCCATCGCGCCGTCTACTGCGGAGTCAATATCAGCATCGTCAAACACGATAAAGGGTGCGTTACCACCCAGCTCCAGCGAAAGTTTTTTGACCGAAGGTGCGCTTTGCGCCATCAAGATCCGGCCCACTTCGGTGGAGCCGGTAAAGCTCAGGTGCCGTACCACCGGACTGTCGCAAATGACTTTGCCAATTGCAATCGAGTTGGCACTGTCGGCAGTCAGCACATTCAAAACACCGGGTGGAATTCCCGCGCGAATGGCGAGCTCTGCCGCAGCCAGCGCCGTGAGCGGTGTCAGCTCTGCTGGCTTGATGACGACTGGGCAACCGGCTGCAAGCGCAGGCGCGACTTTACGCGTAATCATGGCCAGCGGGAAGTTCCAGGGAGTAATGGCTGCGCACACGCCGATGGGTTCTTTGAGCACCATGAGGCGGCGGTTGTTGTCAAACTGCGGAAGTGTTTCGCCATTGACGCGTTTGGCTTCTTCTGCAAACCATTCAACAAAGCTTGCACCGTAAACGATTTCGCCTTTTGCCTCGGCAAACGGTTTGCCTTGTTCAGACGTCAAAATGCGGGCCAGGTCGTCGGCGTTGGCTACCAGCAGCTCAAACCATTTCATCAAAATGGCGTGGCGCTCTTTGCCAGTTTTTTTGCGCCAGGCTGGCCAGGCAGCGTTCGCGGCGGCAACGGCGGCCGTTGCGTCTTGCGGGCCCAGGTTGGCAACGTCTGCCAGCTTGTGGCCTGTTGCGGGGTCCAGTACATCAAACCTGCTAGTGCCTGCCAGCCACTGCCCATTGACCAGCGCATCTGTTTTGAGCAGGCTGTGGTCTTTAAGCAGGGAAATAGGCGATGTTTTCATGTCCATGGAGTGTCCTTTGGGCGGCAAGCTGGGTGACGCTCAATTATGGCTGGCGTTGCTGGGACGCGCATTTTTAAAAGAATAGTTGTCATAATCGAACAAATACGGGCGCCAGAAGCTACTGAATTAATAGCGCTCGCTTTGCAAGGGAATTGTCTGTGCCAAGTGCGTCAGTGTTTGATCATGATGTGGCGAGCCACCGTGTAATCTTCCAAGGCGTACATCGACATGTCTTTGCCGTAGCCTGATGACTTCAGACCGCCGTGCGGCATTTCGTTGACCAGCATGAAGTGGGTGTTGACCCAGGTACAGCCGTATTGCAACTGGCGTGACACCCGCATGGCACGGCCAACGTCTCGGGTCCACACACTTGACGCCAGGCCGTACTCAGAGTCGTTGGCCCAGCCAATGACTTGCGATTCATCGTCAAATCGCGTCACAGAAACCACTGGGCCAAATACTTCGCGCTGCACAATTTCATCGTGATGGCGTGCGCCTGCGATTAACGTTGGTTCGTAGAAAAATCCGTTGCCTGGCCGGGCTTTGCCTCCAGTGGTTACTTGCATATGCCCGGCTAGCTGCGCGCGCTCTACAAAGCTGGCGACGCGGCTGCGTTGGCGGTCTGAAATGAGCGGGCCGAGTTCAACGTTGGCTTCGTCTTGCAGGCCCATTTTTAAGCTACTGACAGCGTTGGTCAGGTCGGCCACCAGGCGCTCGTAAATTTTCGGCCCGGCGTAAACGCGGCATGCAGCGGTGCAATCTTGCCCGGAGTTGTAGTAACC
>JANPDQ010000339.1:0-11885 GCA_031431575.1 Polaromonas sp. | reverse complement strand
AAATCTGCAATGTCTTCCCAGTGCGTGGTGACTTCATCGCTTTTAACCACTCCACTGGCGGCAAGTAGAAAAACGCCTGTGCAGATCGATGCTGTGATGCTGGCTTTTGCTGAACGGTCAGCTATCCATTGCAGCGTGTCTGGGCAGCGCATGGCGGCGTCCACCACGCCACCCGGAACCATCAAAACGTCCGGCGGTGGGCAGCTGGCAAAGCTGTGTTCGGGCAGCACCCTGAGGCCCGCCCGTGCCGTGATGGGCTGACCGCCCTGCGAGACGCAAACCACCTCAAACAGCGGTGCAGTTGAAGGGTGCCCGCGGCGATGCACCCGGCTGGCAGTGGTGAAAACTTCGTACGGCCCGGCAAAGTCCAGCACCTCCACATCGTCAAAAACCAAAATCGCTATGCGAGTGGTCATACCCGGCTGTCTTTGAGGCGTGAAAGCGCCGTTTGTACGTTGCAAACCGACGCAAAGCGTCCCTCCAGCACGGTAGCAGTGCGCATTTTGATGTCGACTGCGCGCAGGGTCTGGCCATCGGGTTGCTGCATGTCCCAGGTCAGGGTGGCGTCCAGCGCGTAGTCGATCAGATAGCCTTCGTCGCTGGCGTGGCGTGCGGTGGTCTCGCAGCACTGCTCGGTGCGGATGCCGCTGATGATGATTTTCTGAACACCGTTTTGCCGTAGCCAAACGCCTAAACCCGTTCCTATAAGCGCGCTGTGGCGGTTTTTGTAGAACGTGGCGGCTGCGGCGAAATCGTGCAATTCAACCAATGGCTTGACGTGACCCGATTCGACGGCAAACGCATTGCTGCTGACTTTCGGGCCTTCGACGTGAAAAATCTGCACCACAGGAATGCTTTTAGCAACGCAACCATCAATCAAGGCGTTTTGCGCGGCCAGATAAGCTGGCAGGTCATGGTCAGTAAAGTACGGTCGCTGGCGAAAGGACTCTTGCGCGTCGATCACCAAAAGACATGTTTTCATGAAGTTTCTCCTTGGGTTGAAAGAGCTTCATCTTCGTGATTAAAACCTGCTTTATCCATTCCTATACGGACAAAAATAGATCAAATAAGGACATAAATCAAAGCACCACCACACTCGCCCCGTTGCCCTTTATCCCAATCACGCCAATCTGGTAGACCGCTTCACCCGCATCGCGCAGGGTTTTGGCGGTGGCGTCGGCATTCGCCGCATCAATGACCACCACCATGCCAATGCCGTTATTAAAGGTTCGGTTCATCTCAATGTCATCGATCCCCGCCGTTTTTTGCAGCCACGCGAACAGCTCGGTTTGCGGCCAGCTGCCTTTGACCAGGTGTGCCGCTGTGCCTTCTGGCAACACGCGGGGAATGTTCTCTAACAAGCCGCCGCCGGTGATGTGGGCCAGGGCTTTGATGGGGTGGGCCTCCAGCGCTGCCAGCACGTTCTTCACGTACAAGCGGGTTGGCTCCATGACGGCTTGTTTGAAGGGTTTGCCGTCTAGCGTTGCGGGTAAATCGCTGCCAGCGCGTTCAATGCATTTGCGCACCAGGCTAAAGCCGTTGGAATGCACGCCGCTGCTGGCCAAGCCCAGCACCACGTCGCCCGGTGCAACGCCAGCACCACTCAAAATCTTCGATTTTTCAACCGCGCCCACGCAAAACCCGGCCAAATCGTATTCGCCAGCCGGGTACATGCCGGGCATCTCGGCGGTTTCGCCGCCAATCAGGGCGCAGCCGCTCAGCTCGCAGCCTTTGGCAATGCCGCCCACCACCGCTGCGGCCACTTCAATGTCGAGCTTGCCGCAGGCAAAATAATCCAGGAAAAACAGTGGCTCTGCGCCTTGCACCAGTACGTCGTTCACGCTCATGGCGACCAGGTCAATGCCCACCGTGTCGTGCATTTGCCATTCAAAGGCCAACTTGAGCTTGGTGCCTACGCCGTCGGTGCCGCTGACCAGTACCGGTTCTTTGAACTTTTTGGACACCTCAAACATGGCGCCAAACCCGCCAATGCCAGCCAGCACGCCTTCGCGCATGGTTTTTTTGGCCAGCGGCTTGATGCGCTCAATCAGCGCGTCTCCTGCGTCAATGTCTACTCCGGCGTCTTTGTAGCTCAAGGGGGCAGGTGAAGAGGGTGTGGGCTGGGTCATGGCGTGCGTGGGTGGTCTCAAGTGGGGTTTCTTGGGGCTGAGCCCGATAGAATCAAGCCATAGATTCTAAAGGCTCACGTATTGGCATTAAGCGGCGTTTCGAGCTGCGCTTTTAAAGGCCAAGTCAACATTTATGCAATTTACGTCCACCCAAAAACGCGCTTTGACCTGGTCTCTGATTGCCGCGCTTGGCGTTTTGGCGCTGTGGCTGTTGGGTCCCGTTCTGACGCCATTCATCGTGGCAGCAGTGCTGGCCTACGCGCTCACGCCGCTGGTCAATAAACTCGATGGTCTGTTTCGCGGGCGGGTTCCGCGGGTGCTGGCAGTTGTGTTAGTCGAGTTGCTTTTTATTGTGGTCGCCTTGGGCCTGGTGTTGCTGGTTATTCCCATCGTAGCCAAGGAAATCCCGCTGATGCGCGAGCAGGTGCCGCTGCTGGCAGAACGTATTACCACCGGCTTGACACCGTGGCTGGCGCAATTTGGCATCAAGGTTTCGCTGGATTTGGGCAGCTTGAAGGCGCTTGCACTGAAGTACCTCAACGCAAACTATGAAGACATGTTTGGCTCGCTGTTGTCGTCATTGCAGGTGGGTGGCAGCGTGGCGTTGGCGGTTGTGGGCAACGCGGTGTTGATTCCGGTCGCGCTGTTTTACCTGCTGATGGATTGGGACAAGTTCGTAGCGCGCCTGCTGGAGCTGGTTCCGCCGCAACTGCGCGAAGGCGTTGACAGTTTTACCGAAGAAGCCGACTCTGTGCTGGGCCAATACCTGCGTGGCCAGTTACTGGTGATGCTCATCATGGCTATTTTTTATTCGATTGGTATGGCGCTGTTTGGACTTGATCTGGCGCTGCCGATTGGCGTTTTTACCGGCGTGGCAATGTTTATTCCGTATGTGGGTTTCGGCATTGGCATGCTGCTGGGTCTGCTGGCAGGATTGCTGCAATTCGCGTCGATCAAGGCGCTGGTGATGGTGGCGGTGGTTTTCGGCATTGGCCAGGTTTTAGAAAGCCTCGTTTTAACTCCGCGCTTGGTCGGTGAGCGCATTGGCCTGCACCCGCTGGCAGTTATTTTTGCGCTGCTGGCTTTTGGCCAGTTGTTTGGCTTTGTGGGCGTGTTAATCGCGCTGCCTGCCAGCGCCGTGTTGCTGGTTGCCATACGCCGCGTAAAAAGCCAGTATTTGGCTAGCAAGCTTTACAAAGGCGCCTAGGCACATGCCCGCCGCCGTTCGCGCATGAAGCAAATCGCGCTTGACGTGGGCTTGGCGTCAAGCCCAACGTTTGCCAACTATTTTGCCGGACCAAACGACGCTGCGCTCAAGCATTTGGAGCTGTGGGCGGGCAGCACGCTACGCTCGCCCGTGCCAACGTATTTATGGGGAGAAACCGGTAGCGGCAAAACCCATTTGCTGCATGCCGCCGTGCAAGCGCTGCAGCAGCTCGGTGCAAAAGTCGGATGGATGGACGCGTCAACATTGGAGCCAGCCGACTTCGATGCAGCGTGGTCGGCGGTGGTGCTGGATGAATGCCACTTGTATACCGCCGTGCAGCAGCAAGCGGCGTTTAACTGGTTTGTAAATGCCACCAGCAGTGCTGACGGGCGGCCCCGCTGCGTGTTGGCAGCTGGCAATTTGCCACCGGCTGACTTGGCACTGCGAGACGACTTGCGCAGCCGACTGGGCTGGGGCCACGTGTTTGAGTTGCACCCATTGTCTGAGGCGCAGCGCAGATCTGTGCTGCGCACAGAAGCCGACGCGCGCGGCGTGTCTTTGAGTGACGAAGTGATCGACTTCATGCTGCGCCGATTTTCACGCGACCTGAGCAGCCTGATGGAACTCTTGAGCCAACTCGATGGCTACGCCCTGCAAACCAAGCGGGCCATTACCGTTCCTTTGATCAAAGCCATGCTGGACAGCGAATGAAAAAAATAGCCTTGTTTGATTTGGACCACACCCTGATTCCGTTCGATTCCGACTATGAATGGAATGAATTCACTATTGCGCTTGGGTGGCGCGATGGCGCTGAGTTCCGCCTTGCCAATGAGGCATTTTTTGCGCAGTACCGTGCGGGAACGCTCGATATTCATGCCTACGTGCGCTTTGCCACGCAAGCCATGCGGGAGCAGGGTACTATTAAATCAATAGCTGCTCGCGCCCGTTTTATGGGCGCTAGAGTGCTAAAAGACATAAAAACTCAGGCTGTGGAGCTGGTCAAGGCACACCAGGCTGCGGGCGATGATGTCGTGATCGTCACGGCCACCAATGAATTTGTGACCCGCCCGATTGCCGATGCATTCGGCGTTGCCGAGCTGATAGCCATTGATTTGGCCAAAGACGCACACGGCGAGTACACCGGCGAGATTGCGGGTACGCCGTCGTTTCGTGAAGGCAAAGTGGCGCGGGTTGAAAGCTGGCTGGCCCAACGCAACTTAGGCTGGAAGGACGTTGAGGCCACGTTTTACTCAGACTCCATGAACGACCTGCCGCTGCTTGAAAAAGTAGCACACCCGGTGGCCACCAACCCGGACGAACGCCTTAAGCAGCTCGCAGTTGCACGCGGGTGGCGCATACTTGACCTGTTTTAACCTCCTTTTGCTTGTATCAGTCGAGTTCGCCAGCCTAAAAACGCGTTGTGACGTGGCATGTGAATTCCTGAAACCCTTGATTTCATGATTAAAAAATTCATCGACAAACTGTTTGGCAAAACAGACGGCCAACCCATCGCTGCGAAGCAGGCCAACAAATCCCCTTTCGGCACCCGCAACGACATCGAAGTCAAAGACCACGGCATCAACCCCAAGCTGGTAGATGAGCGCGCGATGGATGTGGTGTTGACGCTCAAAGACGCGGGTTTTCAGGCCTACATCGTTGGCGGTGCAGTGCGTGATCTGCTGGTCGGGCTCAAGCCGAAAGACTTCGATGTAGCAACTGATGCAACGCCAGAAGAAGTCAAGCGCCTGTTCAGGCGTGCCTTCATCATAGGCCGGCGCTTTCGCATTGTTCACGTCATTTACGGCCGTGGCCGTGAGCATGAGGTGATTGAAGTGTCGACGTTTCGCGCCTACCTTGACAGCAGCCAGGCAGAGCAAGTTGGCGGCAATGAGCGCACCAGCAAAAGTGAGCTGGCTGGCATGACGCATGCGGTTGACAGCTCAGGCCGCGTGCTGCGCGACAACGTCTGGGGCCCGATGCAAGAAGACGCCGCGCGCCGCGACTTCACCATCAACGCCATGTACTACGACCCACAAACCCAGGTGGTGGTGGACTACCACAGCGGCATCAAAGACGCGAAGAAAAAAATCATCCGCATGATCGGCAACCCGGCAGTGCGCTACCGCGAAGACCCGGTGCGCATCATTCGTGCGGTGCGCTTTTCAGCCAAGCTCAAGGCGCTGGGCTTTGAGTTTGAGGACAAAACGGTTCAGCCGATTAAAGGCATGGTCAAGCTGCTGGCGGATGTGCCGCAGTCCAGGTTGTTTGATGAAATGCTCAAGCTTCTGCAAACCGGCCATGCGCTGGCCAGCATTGCGCAGCTCAAGGCCCTGGGCTTGACAGGCATTTACCCGCTGCTTGATGTGGTGGTGGACAACTCTGACCAGCCGTTTTTAAACCTGGCATTGATGGACACCGACCGCCGCGTGGGCGAAGGCAAGCCGGTGGCGCCCAGCTTTTTATTGTCTTGCGTACTGTGGGCCGATGTGCGCGGTGGCTGGGAGCAGCGCCTTGCGCACGGCGAGCACACCATGCCCGCGCTGCACGACGCGATTGACGACGCCTTCAACGCAAAAATTGGCGACGTATCGGGCCGGGGCAAATTGGGCGGCGACATGCGTGAGATTTGGACCATGCAGCCACGCTTTGAAAAGCGGGTGGGCTCGTCGCCCTATTCGATGCTGGAGCAGCCACGCTTTCGCGCAGGTTTTGACTTTTTGCGTTTGCGCGCGCAAACCGGCGAAGTTGACATGGAACTTGCCGAGTGGTGGGAAAAGTTTTCAGTAGCGTACGACGACGAACGCCACGCCATGATCGAGACCATTCGCCTGGCCAATTTGCAAAAACCGCAGCAGACGCGTGTTCGTGTCAAAAAAGCCGGTGCACCAGCGCCTGATGTGCGCTTTGCAGAGCCGACTGATTCGGCGCCTGATGCGTCCCCTTATTCGGGCCAAGAGCCGGGCGAGTTTGCCCCCGCCAAAAAGCGCCGCCGCCGCCGCAAGCCCGCTAACCGGGGCGATGGTGGTCAGGGCGGAGCGCCCGCTGGCCCGCCGCCCGGCGCGTAACCGTAAATTGACGTTAACGGCAGCAGCCATGGTCACGGCGTACATTGGCCTGGGTGCCAATCTGGGCGATGCGGCTCTTGCCGTCAGGCAGGCCATCGCAAGCATCAACGCATTGCCGCTGTGCCGCGTCACCAAAAAGTCCAGTCTGTACACCACAGCACCGATTGAAACCCTGCCGGGCTACGCATCGGGCGACGAATACACCAACGCGGTCATTGAAGTTGAAACCGGGCTGTGCGCGCCGGTTTTGCTGCAGCACTTGCAGCAAATAGAACAAGCATCAGGCCGTGAGCGGCCCTACGTCAATGCGCCCCGCACGCTGGATTTGGATTTGCTTTTATACGGCGATGGGCGCATAAATTCAGCGCACCTGACTGTGCCGCACCCGCGCATGTGGCAGCGGGCATTTGTGCTGGTGCCGCTGGCTGAAATTGCCCCTGATCTGGTAAGTGCGGAAGTGCTCGGTGCTGTTGACGGGCAGAGCATCGCGCGGGTGGCTACTTTTTGAGCTTCTGCGCAATATCCATGACTGAAATCACCTGCGCAGGTGCTTTCATTGCCCAGCCTTCTGCCACAGGGGCAACGACATAAGCAGCGTCAAGTTGCAAATCATCGCAGGCATGCCAAAAGCCTTTTGTCACCGACGGAGCGCTCGAAAATTTAACTTCAAAACCGATTTTTCGCTGGCCCGCCTCTACTACCACGTCCATCTCGGTGCCAGCTGCTGTGCGGTAAAAAGACATGCTTGAACCGCTGGGCAAGTGGTTGGCGATTTGCTCGACGACAAACCCCTCCCACGAAGCGCCCGTGCTTGGGTGCCCCAGCAAATCGTTGACTTCATGAATAGACAACAGGCTGTGCAGCAAGCCGCTGTCGCGCACATAGACTTTGGGTGACTTAACCAGCCGCTTGCCCAGGTTGACAAAGTGCGGCTCCAGGCGGCGCACCATCAAGGTATCGCACAAGTGGTCAAGGTAGCGTGTGCTGCTTGATGTTGATATGCCGAGCGAGCCGGCAATCGTCGACGCGTTGAAAAGTTGCCCTTGCAAATGTGCCAGCATCCGCCAGTAGCGGTGCATGAGCTGTGGGTCAACATTGATGCCAAGCGCGGGTAGGTCGGTGTTTAAAAAATGCCTGATCAATGCGTCACGCCAAGCCCAGGATGCATTGTTGTTTTTAGCCATGTAGCTGTTGGGAAAACCACCGCGCAACCACAGTGTTTGCGTGTCTGCAAAGGTGCTGTACACCTCAGACAACAGCAGTGGAGACATGTCAACCAGTGCCAGCCGCCCCGCTAAAGATTGTGATTGTTTGAGCAGCTTGAAAGACGCCGACCCCAAGATTAAAAATCTGCCGGGGCGGCGATCCGCATCAATCTCACCACGCAGTAGCTGCAGTAATTCGGGCTGATTCTGAATTTCATCCAGCACCACCAAGCGGTGGCGGTTGGCCTCAAAAAAGGCGCTGGCATTACCTAACTTGGCCAGCGCTTGCGGGCTGTCAAGGTCGAGGTAAACGCCTGTGTCAAGGTTGCTTGCAAAGGCCTTGGCCAGTGTGGTTTTGCCGACCTGGCGCGCCCCCAATATGCCTACGGCTGGGCTCCAGCTTAAAAAGTCTGCAATAACGGCTTGGTTGATGCGTTCAAACATCCTTGCATTTTACGCACAGCGTGATGAATATGCAAGGATAAAAACGCCGAAAATTGGCTGTGCTGTAGGGTGTTCAAGGTGCCAACCGCTCGCGCAGCCAAGCCCAATCTGCCTGCAGCACGTACCGCAGCCGGTCGTGCATGCGGCTTGGGCGGCCTTGCCAAAACTGCCAGTTGTCTGGCCTTAATCTGTAGCCGCCCCAGTGCGGTGGGCGCGGTGGCTGGTCGCCAAACCTGGCCGCAAACGCGGCTTCATTCGCCTCAAGTACCTCACGCGAAGCCACCACATCGCTTTGCGGGCTGGCCCACGCGCCTATGCGCGAACCAACTGGGCGCGAGGCATAGTACGCGTCGCTTTCTTCGGGCGATATTTTTTCCACCACGCCTTCAATGCGAACCGTGCGTTCCATCTCCACCCAGTGAAACTGCAGCGCAGCAAATGCGTTGCCCGCAAGCTCAATGCCTTTCCTGCTTTGGTAGTTGGTAAACCACATTGGTCCGCGCGCGTCCAAGCCTTTGATGAGCACGATGCGGGTGGAAGGCCGCAAGTCAGCCCCCACGGTGGCCAGCGTCATGGCGTTAGGCTCGGGCACGTTGGCAGCAATAGCTTCGTTCAACCACAACTCAAATTGCTTAAGCGGGTCGGCAAGCGCAGCGGATTCAACTAGCTCGGCCAGCTCGTAGCTTTTGCGCAGGTCGGCAATCGAGGGGTTTGGGAGGTCTCTGTTAGGCATAGTTACAGTATAGAGATGGCGAAACGTTTTAACCCCAACAAATCCATATGCCCGCAGCTCCCGTAGTGATTGTTTTAGCTGCGGGGCGGGGTGAGCGTTTTACTGCGTCTGGCGGGACTACTCACAAGCTAAGTGCGCTGCTGGCAGGCATAAGCGTGCTCGACCACACGCTGGCTGCCGTCAAAGCCAGCGGGCTGGCGTTTCACGTCGTTGCCAGCGAAGTGTCGCGGCCCGGCATGGGCGACTCGATTGCAGCCGGCGTGTGGGCCACGCCTGATGCCGCTTGCTGGCTGATTTTGCCGGCGGATCTGCCGCTGGTACGCGCCCAAACGTTGCGTACCATCGCGTTTGCCACGCCCAGTACGGTGACAGTTCCCGTCTACCAAGGTCAGCGTGGCCACCCGGTGCGGTTTGATGCCAGTTGCAAGCGCGAATTGCTCAATTTTAAAGGAAATAAGGGTGCAGCCCAAATAATACAGGCGCAAGAAGCTATTAATTCAGTAGCAGAAATCAATGTGGATGATGTCGGTACCGTCACCGATATTGACACGCTTGAGGACCTGCGGCGCGCTGAAATACTTTTGGGTGGCCGACTACTGTGAAGCGTTCAGGCGCTTGAGCAAGTCACCCAGGGCGCGGTCATGTATGCCGACCTTGCGCAGGCCATCGTAGGTTTGCTGGGCGTAGTCCCGCGTTGTGCCATAGCGCCCACTGGCTTCTGCAAATATTTTCTGGTAGGTCGCGTGCGGCAGCTCACCTGTGTGGTCGGGGCTGCTTTTTGACAGCGTAAAAGCCAGCGCCGTCACGGCCGTTTTTTCGCCGTTGTGCAGGGTCTGGCAGCGCAGCCATTTTGGGTCGTACACCGCGTTGGGCATTTCGCGCTCCCACAGTGGCACTAGCGCGGCGGCGACTTTTGCGCGCGGCAGTCTGAACACCACGCCCTTGCAGCTACCGCCTGGCAGCAAGCCAAACACCAGCCCTGGCCGCTCGGGTGTACCCCGGTTGTACGTGCTCCACATTTTTAACGCGCGGTGGTAGCCGCGTGCGGTGGCAAAGCGCTGCTCCGCAAAGGCGAATTCTGGCCGCCAGATCAGCGATGCGTAGCCAAAAATCCATAAATCCGTTTTGCCACCCCACTGCGCCACGATGGCTTCGAGCGAATGCGCTGGATTGGCTGGCTGGTTTTTGGTCTGCAGTGTCACAAGCACACTTTACAATGCGGGCAGTTTAAAAAAGGATGTTTTGCCATGTTTTCTCAAGATGATGACAGCCAGCAGGGTTTTATTTTGGCGTTCGTGTTGGGCGTAGTTGCGTTGGTGATTGCCGCCGTCATTGGTGTGGGTATTTACCAGCGCGGCAAGGTTTTAAGGCCAGCGGCTGGCACAGCAGCTGCGGTTAGTACGGTGCCAGCTACCGCCCCAATGGGTACAGCCACCAGCACGGCGCAATCCGCAATGGACGCGGCCAGCGTTAAAGTTGAAAACGGGGTGGTGAAGTTTTACTTCGCCTCTGGCAAAGCCGATTTGGCAGCAGGAGCGCCCGCCGCATTGGCCGATGTTATCGCGGGCGCTAAGGCTGGCCGCAAGTTGGTGATTTCCGGCTACCACGACGCCACTGGCAGTGCGGCGGCAAACGCAGAATTGGCCAAGCGGCGTGCCTTTGGCGTGCGCGACGCCTTAAAAGCAGCAGGTGTTGTTGAAGCCAGCATAGAACTTAAAAAGCCTGAACAAATGACCGCAAGCGGGAGCGATGCCGAGGCGCGCCGCGTAGAAGTTACGCTGCAATAAGCCAAGCTCCCCGGGGTGGGGGAGCAAGCACAGTCGGTGCTTTGGTTTAGTACCCTTTTGGTAACCAGGACTACACAAATTGACCGTGTGTGCAGTTACCATTATGGTTGTAACTAAATTACAAACCCACAGCACTTTTCACTTTTTGAAAGGTACCCGACATGGCTACCTCGCCTCTGACTCAAACTATCAACCCAGCAATTGCCCGCGTCACTGCCCGCATCGTTGAACGCAGCCGTTCCCGCCGCATTGCCTACCTTGCGCAAATCAATGTCGCCGCAACGCGAGCCAGAAGCGCTGACCGCATGGGCTGCGCCAATCTGGCCCACGCGGTAGCCGGCGCGCCGGTCGATGACCGCTTCAAAATCGTTGCCGAGCATGTGCCCAACATCGGCATAGTGACCGCGTACAACGACATGCTGTCGGCGCACACGCCGATGCAGCCGTATCCCGATCTGATCAAGGCAGAAGCCCGAAAGATGGGTGCCACCGCACAAGTCGCAGGCGGCGTTCCCGCCATGTGTGACGGCGTGACGCAAGGCACTGCCGGCATGGAACTCAGTTTATTCAGCCGCGACGTGATTGCGATGGCTACAGCAGTGGCGTTGTCACACGACATGTTTGATGCCGCGCTCATGCTGGGCGTGTGCGACAAAATTGTGCCGGGCCTGTTGATTGGCGCGCTGCATTTTGGGCACTTGCCAACGGTGTTTGTGCCTGCCGGGCCAATGCCTTCGGGCATTCCCAACAAAGAAAAAGCTGCTGTGCGCGAACTTGCCGCACAAGGCTTGGTTGGCCGCCCGGAGCTTTTACAGTCGGAAATGAAGTCCTACCATGCGCCGGGTACCTGCACGTTCTACGGCACCGCAAACAGCAACCAGATGCTGCTTGAAGCCATGGGCCTGCACGTACCGGGCACTGCGTTCGTCGCGCCCGGCGGCGACTTGCGTGATGAGCTGACACGCGAATCGGCACGCACCGTGCTCGGCATCATCAAGTCGAAAAGATATGCACCCATTGGTCATATCGTTGATGAAAAAGCAATCGTCAACGCCATGGTTGCGCTGCTCGCCACGGGCGGCTCGACCAACCATTTGATTCACTGGGTCGCCGTCGCGTATTCGGCAGGCATCACCATTGACTGGAACGATTTTTCGGACTTGTCAGACGTGGTGCCCACGCTCACACACGTCTACCCCAACGGCAGCGCTGACGTGAACCAGTTTCAAGCGGCGGGCGGCACCGGGCTGGTCATCAGGGAACTGCTTGACGCTGGTTTTATGCACGCCGATGTGTTGACAGTGCGCGGTGGCGG
>JANPDQ010000338.1:0-1724 GCA_031431575.1 Polaromonas sp. | reverse complement strand
ACCATGTTGCGGGCAAACTGGAAATACGCATCGCTGTTGCTTACTTTGCATGGCAAATTACGTACCAGAGGCAGCGGTCGTGTGTCGGCAATCGAGTGTGCGTATGCCAGCGCTTCTGCGGCTAGCGACTCTGCGGACGTTGCCATTTTGTCAAATAGCTTTTGGCCCGGGATTTGCGCCAGCAACTCACTTTTGACTGGCTCGCCGCTCACAATCATGTTTAGCGCGGGTTCAACGCCAAGTGCGCGGGGCAAACGCTGCGTACCGCCTGCACCCGGGATCAAGCCGAGTTTGACTTCAGGCAATGCCACTGCACAGCCAGGTGCAGCAATACGGTAGTGGCAACCCAGCGCCAGTTCAAGACCACCGCCCATACAGACGGTGTGAATTGCTGCCACCACGGGCTTGACAGAATTTTCAATCGCCAAAATGACGCTGAGAAGATTTGGCTCAGCCAAAGCTTTAGGGCTGCCAAACTCCTTGATGTCAGCGCCGCCAGAAAAAGCGCCGCCCGCTCCTGAAATCACAATTGACTTGACGGACGCGTCAGCATTCGCCCTCTGTAGATTGTCTGTGATTGATATGCGGGTGCTAAAGCCCAGTCCGTTCACAGGTGGGTTGTTAAGGGTAATGACGGCGACCGAACCGTGAACTTCATAAAGCGTTGTCATGGCGGGCTTTTCCTTATTGAAAGGGTTGGGGGATGTTTGGAGAACGAATTAGTCTGTTCTGCACTCTAAAAAAGTACGATCGTTCTTTTTGCATTGTAGGCATGCTTGACTGTGCCATTGCGAGAATTTCGGGAGTTTTTGTCCCAACTGCGACAAACCTCCTTGCGCATTTACCGTCTGCCGTTAAACCTCAAGCCACTCTTTGCGAATATAGGTGTCAGCGCGCAAGCTGTCAGGGGTGCCTTGAAACACTATGGTTCCGTGCCCCATCACCAAAGCGCGGTCAGAAATCGCCATGGCGATGGTGAGTTTTTGTTCGATTAGCAGTACCGAAATTCCCTTGGCTTTTAGCGTTTTCAGATATTGACCCACCAGCTCGACAATTTTTGGTGCCAGGCCTTCTGTGGGCTCGTCAATGATGATGAGATCAGGGTCGCCCATCAAGGTACGGCACAACGTCAGCATTTGCTGCTCACCACCCGACAAAACCCCCGCTTCAGTGTGCTGCCGCTCTAACAGGCGCGGAAACATCGAGTACATGTCGTCGAAGCTCCAGCGGGACCTCTTGCCAGAGCCTTTTTGCCCTAGCATCAGGTTTTGATGAACCGTCAGCTTCGGAAAAATATCGCGGTTTTCTGGTACGTAGCCAATGCCCAAGTGCGCCACCTTGTAAGCGGGCTTGCCGACAATTTCGCCGTCTTTCCACAAAATAGAGCCTTCACAATGGACCAGCCCCATGATGGCTTTTGCAGTGGTTGAGCGGCCTGAGCCATTGCGACCCAAGAGCGCTACGATTTCACCCGGCTGCACGTTAAACGAAACTCCGTGAAGGACGTGGCTTTTGCCGTAGTAGGCATGGAGATTATTGATAGCTAGCATTTAAGGCTCCGACGGGCCGCCCCGAGGAAGCCTTGCGCCCCCTCGGGGCTGGAGCCTGCGGCTCCAAACCTGCTGGTGCAGGTTTGGACAGGCGACAGAAGCGAAACCTCCGGCAAGCGGCGGCCTGCAAGGTGCAGTGAAGTACGCGAAGCGACGAATGTGGGGGCCATATTA
>JANPDQ010000337.1:0-19342 GCA_031431575.1 Polaromonas sp. | reverse complement strand
TGATCAACTGCGGCAAACCCATTGTGTCCGCCATGCACGGGCCAGCAGTGGGTGCGGGGTTGGTAGCGGGCTTACTGGCCGATATTTCCATCGCCTCAAAAACCGCACGCATCATCGACGGCCACACCCGCCTGGGCGTAGCCGCTGGCGACCACGCTGCCATCGTTTGGCCGCTGCTGTGCGGCATGGCCAAAGCCAAATACTATTTGTTGCTGTGCGAGGCGGTGTCGGGCGAAGAAGCAGAGCGCATTGGGCTGGTGTCGTTAACGGTCGATGAAGCAGTTTTACTGCCCAAAGCATTTGAAGTGGCCGAGCGCCTTGCCAAAGGGTCACCAACTGCCATCCGCTGGACGAAGTACGCATTGAACAACTGGCTGCGTTTAGCTGGGCCGACGTTTGATGCGTCACTGGCGCTGGAATTTATGGGCTTTTCAGGGCCCGATGTGCAAGAGGGCATTGCGTCGCTGCGCGGGCGGAGGGATCCGCAGTTTGGGCAGAACAGTCCGATTTGATTGCCGCACGGTGTTGACACTTCAGGCGGAATCTTCTGCAAATGACCACTTCAGCAGTCTAAGTGAAATGCAAAATTGATAGCTGGTTGCGCCCGTTTTTATTGGGCTGCAGACTGGAATTCAGGGTAAAAATGGCCTGAAAAAGCGAAAACAGCGTTTTTAAGTTAAAAAACGGCTGTTTTCGTAACAAAAAGCGGCTGTAGCCCAATAAATACGGGCGTAAACAGCTCCTATGTTTATAGCGGAATTAAAACCAGTTCAACTACCCCGCGTCACAGGCATTTCGACCTCACCCGGCAGCAACAAATGCCTGGCCAGCTCCAGCTTGGCAATCGATGCGCGGTGGACTTCGTCCGGGCCGTCAGCCAGGCGCAGGGTGCGCTGGTGGGCATAGGCGTAGGCAAGCGGGAAGTCGTCAGACACGCCGCCGCCGCCGTGGGCCTGGATGGCCCAGTCGATGATTTGGCAGGCCATGTTGGGGGCGACGACCTTGATCATGGCGATTTCGGCTTTGGCGACTTTGTTGCCGACCGTGTCCATCATGTAGGCGGCTTTGAGTGTCAGCAGACGCGCCTGCTCGATCATGCAGCGTGACTCGGCTATGCGCTCATGCCATACAGAGTGGCTGGAAATGGGTTTGCCAAACGCCACGCGGCTGTTCAGACGCTTGCACATCAGCTCAAGTGCGCGCTCGGCGCAGCCGATGGTGCGCATGCAGTGGTGAATTCGCCCAGGGCCAAGGCGGCCTTGCGCGATCTCGAATCCACGGCCTTCGCCGAGCAGCATGTTGTCAACCGGCACGCGCACGTTGGTCAGGCGCACTTCCATGTGGCCGTGCGGGGCGTCGTCGTAGCCGAAGACTGTGAGCGGGCGAATCACGGTAATGCCGGGTGCGTTGGCGGGCACCAAAATCATCGATTGCTGCTCATGCCGGCCTGCGTCAGGGTTGGTTTTGCCCATCACGATGTAGACGGCGCAGCGCGGGTCACCCGCGCCAGACGACCACCACTTTAGACCGTTGAGCACATACTCATCGCCATCACGCTCGATGCGGCAGGCGATGTTGGTCGCGTCTGATGAGGCGACTTCGGGCTCGGTCATCAGAAAAGCTGAGCGGATTTCGCCGCGCAGCAGGGGGTCCAGCCACTGGTCTTTGTTGGCTTCTGAGCCATAGCGGGCAATGGTTTCCATGTTGCCGGTGTCAGGCGCTGAGCAGTTGAAGACTTCAGCCGCAAAAGGCACGCGCCCCATGATCTCGCACAGCGGCGCGTATTCAAGGTTGCTCAGGCCTTCAGGCGCTCTCGGTGAATGCGGCAAAAACAGGTTCCACAAGCCAGCAGCTTTTGCCTTGGGCTTGAGTTCTTCAATGATCGTGGTCGGAATCCACGCGTTGCCTTTGGCGCGGTTTTCTGCGATCTCTTTGAAAAAGCGTGCCTCGTTCGGGTAAATGTGCTCGTCCATGAAGGCCAGCAAGCGGGCCTGCATTTGTTGTACTTTGGGGGTGAAATTGAAATCCATCGTTGTCTCCAGTAATTCTCAAAAAGCAAAAAATTAAGCGCCGCTTTTGACGGCAAACGCCCATGCCATCTTGGCCAGCACAGGCGCGCCGGCTGCTGAGCTGACGGCTTGCGCGCTTGATGCGGTACCCGCTTCAACCCGCTTGGCTATGCCTTGCAAAATCGCCGCCAGCCTGAACAGGTTGTAGGCGAGGTAAAAGTTCCAGTCGGCTTTAAGCTGATCGGGCGAAGTGATGTTGGTGCGTTCGCAGTATTTGGCGATGTAGTCAGCTTCACTGGGTATGCCCAGTGCTGCAATGTCGAGCCCACCAATGCCGCGAAACGCCCCCGGTGGAATGTGCCAGGCCATGCAGTGGTAGCTGAAGTCGGCCAGCGGGTGGCCCAGCGTTGACAATTCCCAGTCAAGCACGGCCAGCACGCACGGCTCGGTTGGGTGAAACATCAGGTTGTCTAACCTAAAGTCGCCATGCACGATGGATGTCATGGTTTCATCACGCGCCGTGGCGGGGATGTTTGCCGGCAGCCAAGCCATCAGCTTGTCCATCTCGAGAATGGGTGTGGTGATCGATGCTGTGTACTGCTTGCTCCAGCGGCCAATTTGGCGCTCAAAATAATTACCGGGTTTACCGTAATCGACCAGGCCGCGCTCGGCAAATTTGACCTTGTGCAAGGCGCTAATGACTCGGTTCATCTCGTCATAAATCTCGCCGCGCTGGGTGGTCGTCATGCCGGGCAGGGCTTGGTCCCACAGCACGCGGCCTTCTACGAATTCCATCACGTAGAACATCCGGCCAATCACCGACTCGTCTTCACACAGGCAGTGCATTTTGGCAACCGGTACGTCGGTGCCCTGCAAGCCGCTCATGACTTTAAATTCACGCTCAACCGCATGCGCCGACGGCAGCAGCTTGGCCACAGGGCCAGGCTTGGCGCGCATCACATACGATTTAGCTGGCGTATTCAGCCTGTAGGTGGGGTTGGACTGGCCGCCTTTGAAGATTTCAACCGTTACTGGACCTTTGAAGTCGGGCATGTGTTGGTGGAGGTACGCCGTTAACGCTTGAACATCAAAAGCGTGCTGTGCCGTGACCTCACGTGTGCCTACAAAATGGTCAAAATTCGTCATTGGTTATTTTTCTACTTCGGCTTCCGAAATACGCATCAACGCCGCGCGGTTGCGCACCACCAGCCCGCCTTGCTCAATGCGTATGGCATCTTCACGCTCCATGGCTTTTAGCTCCTGGTTGACGCGCTGGCGTGATGCGCCGAGCAATTGCGCAAGCTCTTCCTGCGCCAGTTGCAAACCGATGCGTATTTCGCCGTTGTCTTGCAGGCTTGGAACGCCGTAGCTGCGTACCAGGTGCAGCAATTGTTTGGCGAGGCGCGCACGCAGGGGCAGGGTGTTCAAGTCCTCGACCAGGCCGAAAAGCAGCCGAATACGGCGGGCATGGAGACGCAACAAGGCTTCGTACAGCTCGACGTGGATGCTTAAAATTTTGCGTAAATCTCCACGCGCAACGCACAAAATGGTGGTCTCGCCGTGCGCGTATGAATCGTGCGTGCGGCGTTCGCCGTCGAAGATCGACACATCGCCCATCCAGATGCCTGGCTCTGCATACGTCAGCGTGACCTGCTTGCCCGAAAGCGAAGTAGAGCTGACGCGAATCGCGCCTTTGGCACACGATATCCATTCTTCGGACACATCTCCGCGCGCACTGATCAGCTCGCTGTCTTTGTAACGTTTGACGGTTGCGCATCGAAGAATGTCGTGCCTCAGTGAGGGGGAAAGAGATGAAAACCAGCGCCCGCCGTTGATTGCAGAGCGCTCGTCTATGGTAAGAATAGGATCGTCCATGGCCTGTCTTTTGAGTGACTGAGAGATTAAGTTTGAAGGCAATTTTGTCACTTGCGAGACGCAATTTCGGTGCATTCATCCGTTGAACGTTACTAGCGATAGTGTGGTCTGCGTTTTTCAAGGAACGCGTTGATTCCTTCCGCACCATTGGCATGGTGGAGGTTGCCGACGAAATGCACTTTTTCGTCGTTCAATTGTTCGGCCAGGGTTTGACTGGCAGCGCTATTGATCAACTCTTTAATGCTGGCCAGTGCGTTCGGCGCACGCGCGTTTAATTTTCCAGCCAGTACCAGCGCGTCTTCAAGAGCCTCACCTTTTTTGGAAATGTTATTGATCAAACCAAATTGTTGCAGACGCTGCGGCGTGACGCGTTCGCCAGCCATCAAGAGCTCGCTGGCCAGTGCCCTTGGTAGCGCATTGGCCAGCGCCCAACTTGCGCCGCCATCCGGCGATAGAGCAACTGTGCTGTAAGACATTACAAACACGGCGTTGTCAGCAGCTACACAAAAGTCGCAGGCCAGCACCAGCGAGAAACCGGCCCCGGCAGCCGCGCCCTCTACCGCGGCAATCACTGGCTTGGGGTAAGTGCGAATCGCCTCAATCCAGTTATGCAAGCTTTCAATGCTTTGCGCTTGTGCACTTGGCGGTAGTTGGCGATTGGCCAAAAGCCGCTGCAAATTTCCCCCGGCACAAAATACGCCACCTTCGCCGGTGATGATGATGCTGCGAATATCTGTATTGCGTTCAGCAGCATTCAGTGCTTCAATTCCCGCGGAATAAATCTCAGGGCCAAGCGCGTTTTTAAACTCGGGGTTGCTGATGGTGAGCACCAGCGTTTGCCCGTGGCTGCTACTTTTAAGGCTACTTGTCATTGAAGTTATCTGGTGCGTTAAGAAGACGTAGCGAGGAAAACTAAGGCTTGTCAATCAAGTGGGGGCCGTGGAACTGGCTTTGCCAGGCCACAGGCGCCGTCCCCCTTGAGGGAGAAGGCGCTACACGCAGTGAGCGTCCGATAGGGGGATTCTCAATTATTAACTTTCCTCATGCAGCAAACTCAAACCAATGGCCCCGCGCCTGCGCAGCCACGGTGATGGGCGGTAGCGCTGGTCACCGTACACGGTTTGCATGTTGAACAGCACTTCAAGAATATTGGTCGGGCCGTAGAGATTACCCATGGCCAGTGGCCCCTGCGGGTAGCCCAAGCCCAGCGTTACAGCGGTTTCAAGGTCTTGCGGGCTGCAAATACCCTGCTGACAGATATCGCTGGCAATATTCACGATGGTGCTGACTACCCGCTGGGTCACGAAACCGCCGCTGTCACGAATCACGCTAACGGCTTTTCCGTCCCGGGCAAAAAGGGCGTGGGCTGCGTCACGCATGTCAATGCGGGTCGCAGGGTTGGTCGCTAGAACACGGCGTTTGGTGGCGGCATCATCGATAAGCATGTCTATGCCGACAGTTCTCGCAGGGTCGAGCCGCTCAACGACCGCTACTGTGGTAATGTCAAAACCCAGCGGCGCTACCAACATAAGTGCTTGCGGGGATGCAGAAACGCCGCTTTCAATTTTGGCGCCGAGTTTTTTCAGCAACTCGAGAAGTTCAGACCGCCTGGCTGCCCGTGGCGAGACCCAGATAGGCGGCATTTCGTCTATGTCTGGCGCAGAAGGCTCGGCAGTCACCTGCATCACACCATCGGCGTACTTATAAAAACCTTCGCCAGTTTTTCGGCCTAGCAGTCCGCCTGCCAAGCGCTGCGCCGTGATCACGCTGGGGCGGTAGCGTGCTTCTTCAAAATACTGGTGGTAAATCGACTTCATCACGGGGTGTGAAACATCAAGCGCAGTCAAATCCATCAGCTCAAAAGGCCCAAGTTTGAAGCCCACTTGATCACGCAAAATTCGGTCAACGGTAGCGAAGTCTGCAATGCCTTCGCCAACGATACGCAGTGCCTCCGTGCCGTAGCCGCGCCCAGCATGGTTTACGATAAATCCGGGGGTGTCTTGCGCCATGACGGGGGTGTGGCCCATCTGGCGGGCGTACTCGCTCAGTTGCTCGCAAACGCAAGGGTCAGTTTTCAGTCCGCCGATGACCTCCACTACCTTCATCAGGGGCACTGGATTAAAAAAATGGTACCCGGCGAAGCGCTCGGGTCGCTTGAGCTTCGCGCCAATCGCGGTTATTGCCAGTGAAGACGTGTTGGACACGATCAACGTGCGTTCAGAAACAATTGATTCAAGCTGAGCCAGCAGGTCTTGCTTTGCATCGAGTCGCTCAACGATCGCCTCAACCACCAGATCGCAATCCGAGAGCTCCTGCAGTGCGACAACTGGAGACAACAGTGCGCAGAATTTCTCAGCTTCTTGTGCTCTTAGTCGCCCTTTGGCAACAAGTTTTCGCCATTGTCCTACGATCTCAATTCTGGCTTTTTCAGCCGCTGGTGGGTTAACATCGAATAGTTTTGTAACACTTCCGGCTTGTGCGGCGATTTGAGCAATGCCTTTGCCCATCGCGCCACAGCCCACAATGCCAACAGTTTTAAAAATTGGTTTCATTGAAAAGTATTATTACGCAGCGTGAAAAATTGAACAGTCGCATTTTGAATTTTTTAACTTTTAATCCTTTCAAATCGACGTCAGTGCGCGGCTTGTCGGCGGGGTCCGCTTTCTGCAGCAATGCTCTTCTGTTTGCCATCTGTTTTGGCGCTTGGAGTTCAAGCCAGGCATTGCAGCTCGGTAAACACAGGGGAGCCGCAATCATTGGGCAACCGTTAAATATTGGGATACAGGCCACTATTGACAGCCCCGACGAATTAGCCGCTGGTTGCCTGGATGCGGAAGTCTTCTACGCCGACAACCGTATCGAAAAGTCTCGTACTAGATTAAGCAGCGAAAAGTCCGGAACTGCTCCACAAGACGTGCTAATTCGGGTTCGTACGACGGTAGCTATCGATGAGCCAGTAGTCACAATCTATCTGCGCACAGGTTGCGTTCAGAAGATTGAGAAGCGGTATGTTGTGCTGGCTGATGTGGTGTCAGAGTCTATGGCGGGGGCGGTGGTTGCCCTGCCTGCTCTGCCGTCGCAAATCCTCGCGCCTGGTGCAACATCTCAGTCTGAGTCTTCTAAATTGTCCAGCGCGGCACCAGTTAGCGCGCGTGAAGCGCGGCGGGAGGCCCGTAACAAGAGGGCCGAAAATGCGAGGCGGGCTCGGGACTCGCAGCAAAGTAGCCTGATAGCTGGCTCAATCGAGAGCCCTGCAGGTGCCCCAGTCGCACCAAATGCTGCCAGAGCCGGGAAAAAGCCCGCTAGTTCAATATCCAAAACGGTGGCACCTGAAAAACCAAAGTCAAGGTTGCGGCTGGAGCCAATTGAGCTGCTGGCTGAGCGCGACCCTGCACTAAAACCATCGTCCGAGCTGCGCAGCACACCCACCAGCGACCCGGCGCAACGCTCTGCCGCTGCTGCTCTGTGGCGCGCTATAGCAGCGCAGCCCGAAGATATATTGAGCGACTCCCAAAAGCTTAAGTCGCTTGAGTCCGCTGTGTCCGGGCTACAAGTTCAGATGAAGAAAAATGAGCTTGACATGCGAGCCCTAGGGGGTGATGTCAAGCAAGCGCAGACAGAAAAATACGCTAACCCCTTGGTTTATGGCCTCAGTTTCCTTTTGTTTTTGGCGGCATTGGGGTTAGCGTTCGTGCTGCGAAAGCGAGCTGCGGAGACCAAAACTGACGATGATGCACAACCTTGGTGGCGCAAAGGAACGGATCAGCGAGTAGGGTGGGCCGACAGTGGTCAGGATCTGAAGTCCTCTTCTCAAGCTTCGGCGTACGACTCGGCAATCGGATCTGACCCTAGCACCAGCGGCTATTTAGCTCCCACGGTGGACTACCTTGACCTTGATCTTAGCGATGCAGGCCACAAATCATCGGTCGACTCAAGGTCTGTTGGTATTGCGGGAGCTTTAGTACCGCCACCGCGCTCCGGCATCCATGAGGCAAAGCTCAAGGGCGAGCCTACAGTAAATTTACGTGGTGACTTTGCGCAGAGCATGACCTTTGCAGGGCGAGCGGTCAAAGCCGAAGAACTGTTTGATGTCCAGCAACAGGCTGACTTTTTTGTTTCACTCGGGCAGAAAGACCAGGCTATTGAAGTACTGCGCCACCATATTGAAGAGTCAGAGGAAACCAGTGCGCTGGTGTACCTGGACCTTCTAAAGTTGTACCACCAGCTAAACGAGAAGTTGGAGTTTGAAGCGTTTCGCCAAGAATTCAACGCTAAATTTAACGCTGAGATGCCAGAGTTTGATGGTTACAGTGAGGCTGCAAGTGGTGCGGGGCTGCAGGGCTATCCTCTTGCTTTGTCAAGGATTGTCGCGTTGTGGCCTTCCGCGAAAGTGTTGACCGTGATAGAAGAGTCGATGTTTCGTGAGCCTGATTCACAGACCCCGACGTTTGACCTGGAGGCATACCGGGAATTGCTGTTGCTTTACGCGATGATCAAAGACATGCTGCATTCCGACAGCGTTGGCAAGGGGCCCACTTTTCCTGTGGTACCTACGCGAATTGAAAGAAGCAACCGCGCAGAAGCTGGTGGGGTCCGTAAGCCGGAGCCCGGGGCGCTCCCCGCAAGAGCATCGTCTTTTCCGGCCACCGCTGTGGTTCCGCTGACTGCTACGCCGGAAAGCCCTGTACCAAGTGCACACTTGGGCGTAGACGTAGATTTGAGTGGTCTGGGTCAACTTGAGCTTGATAAAAACGCCTTAACGAAGACCCAGTTGCCTGAGAACATACGTTCCCTGGATGACACTTTTCCTGCAGCCCCGAGATACCGAGCAGGGGAAAATGCAGTTGGTTCCAAACTGTCTGAAAACTCTATTGATTTTGACTTTGATGAACCCGCCAGTGCTGAACTGGCCACCAAAAAGACCACTGGGGCACCTCAAGCCAACAAAGGCTAACCGCTTGAAGGGCTCCGCAGGTGTTGCAAAGATGTGCGCGGCTTGGGTCACGCTGCCAATGTCACGATTCTGAGCTTCTACAGCCGCCAATAAAGGCACCGCTGCTGATGCTCCGCATAATCATCCTAGCGCCTGACTTGCAGTGCACCAGGGTTGACGATGTTGGTAGGCGTGCCAGTAATAAAATTCACCACGTTGTCAAAAGCTGAACCGAAATACAGCTCGTAGCTGTCTTTTTCAACGTACCCGATGTGTGGTGTACAAATACAGTTTTCGAGACGCAACAAGGCGTGTCCTTGCAGAATTGGCTCCGACTCAAAAACGTCCACTGCTGCCAGCCCTGGCCGACCGCGGTTTAACGCAGCAATCAAAGCGTCGGGCTCGATCAACTCCGCGCGCGAGGTGTTGACCAGTAGCGCAGTAGGTTTCATGCGAGAGAGGTCTTCAAGCGTGACGATTCCTCTCGTTTCTTCGTTCAAGCGAAGCTGAAGGGTTAAAACATCGCTTTGTTCAAAGAGTTCAGCCTTGCTGGCTACGACCTGGTAACCGTCAGACCGCGCCTGATCGGTCGATGATTCCCGACCCCAAACCAGCACCTGCATACCAAACGCGCGGCCGTACCCAGCCAAAATCCTGCCGACTTTTCCGTAGCTCCAGATGCCAAGCGTTTTACCTTTGAGCACGGTGCCCAAACCAAAATTAGGCGGCATGGCAGCGGACTTCAGCCCAGCTTGCTGCCATGCACCGTGCTTGAGGTGGGAGACATAGTGTGGAATACGGCGTGTTGCAGCCATGATCAATGCCCAAGCCAGTTCTGCAGGCGCAGTGGGTGAGCCAACTCCCTCGGACACCACCACCCCGCGTTCGGTACACGCGCCAACGTCAACGTGCGCTCCGACCCGCCCGGTTTGCGCAATCATCTTGAGCTTTGGAAGCTTTTCGATCAACTGGCGGTTCATGTGCGTACGCTCACGAATCAAAACAATCACATCTGCATCTTTGAGTCGAACCGAAAGCTGACCAATACCTTTGACCGTGTTGGTGTAGACCTTTGCTGGGTAGGCGTCAAGTTTTGAAGCGCAGTCTAGTTTGCGAACTGCGTCCTGATAGTCGTCCAAAATCACAATATTCATTCCGATATTGTGCCTTCAACTATTACTTCAAAACCCTTGAGTGTTCTGAGCAGGACGTACCGAGAAAAAGCAGCAAAGCGAGGCGTGCTAATGCGTTACAGCACTTTGTGTTGCCATGCGATCCAGCGCTTCACAGACGTCAGCTATCCGGCCTGAAATCACCAGGCGGCCGGTTGATGATCGGCTTTCGCCGGGTTCAAACTCCCTGAGAACTTTTAAGCTGCTTATGGCGCAAGCTTTGCTTTTGCCCCGATTTGGCTTCACCAAAGGCGCTAGAGTAGGGCCAAGTTGGCAAACGTGGTTGGTTGATTCGTGCGCCACGGCGCGATTCGTTTGGCAGTCCCGAGATGGTTCGTCTGAGTCTTCTGGGCGTTGGTTAGGAACTGCATGGGCGCCACATTGCGGCGGCGCAAAGAATGCAAATACGGCTTGAACTGGCGCAAGCCAGTTCGCGGTGCTGGTTGCGCGGCCGGACAGATGTGAGAAGACGATTGACCCCATGACTGACTCCTGAATGGATGGGTTTACCCAGTGGCTAATGGCGAGATTTAAACATTGGCAGTGATGCCCTTTGACCGCCGCAACAGGGTGTTGGCTTGGCTGCCATGCAGCACTACCAAACGCTCGTCACCTGATGGGCGGAAAAATTTTTTGCTCACATCAGAATCGTGTTCCTGATGAGGCCAACCGCTAAACCTTCAATTTCAAATGGGTCGCCGGGTTTGACCACAATCGTTTGGAAGTCTGCGTTTTCAGGCATCAGCTCAATCAGGTTTTGCGTTCGTCTGTAGCGTTTGACGGTCACTTCGTCGCCCAGCCGGGCAACAACGATTTGTCCATTTTTCGCGTCTTTTGCTTGTTTGACGGCTAGCAGGTCTCCGTCAATGATGCCGATGTCCCGCATACTCATGCCGCGAACTTTTAAAAGGTAGTCTGGTTGCTTTTCAAACATGCCTGAGCCGAAGCTGAAGGTTTGCTCGATGTGCTCTTGCGCAAGGATTGGTGAGCCAGCGGCAACTCGTCCTACCAGCGGCAGGACGAGTTGGGCCAGGCTTTGCAACGGCAGGGAAAATTGTAGATTGCGGCTTTCATTGAGTGAGCGCAATGCGTTGCCACGCAGCCGTATGCCGCGCGATGTCCCGCTGACCAGCTCAATTACCCCTTTGCGCGCCAGCGCCTGGAGGTGTTCCTCAGCTGCGTTGGCCGATTTGAAGCCCAGCTCAGTAGCGATTTCGGCCCGGGTAGGCGGTGCGCCGGTACTGGCAATGGCGCGCTGGATCAGCTCGAAAATCTGTTGTTGGCGCGCAGTTAACTTTGGGCCGTCAGGCGATACATTGGACGACATGTTTGAAAAGTGATTCAAAGTGCTCATGGCTGCTGATCCTTGGGTGAAGGTAACTAGGGCGTTTGGCTTTTGCCAGAACTGTAAGTTGGCCTGTTTTAATATCCAGTAACTGTATTTTTAGCCAGCCATTGAACAATTGCAAGGTATTTTTTGATATTTCTTTTATGCAGAATAAAAAAATTGTGATTTTGGGCACGGGCGGCACTATTGCTGGCGTCGCGGGCAACGCCAGCAATGTCGATTACACGGCCGCGCAGGTGGCTGTGTCCGATCTGGTCGGTTCAATCGCTGGGTCGGCGTTGTACGGAGCGGTTGAGACCGAGCAGGTCGCGCAAATCGACAGCAAGGATATGTCTTTTGAGGTGTGGACTGCGCTTGCCAAGCGAGTCCAGCATCATGTGTCGCGAAACGACGTGACAGGTGTGGTGGTTACCCACGGCACAGATACGCTGGAAGAAACTGCGTATTTCTTGCAGACCGTTTTAAGCCCGCCAAAGCCAGTGGTGTTGACCTGCGCCATGCGGCCCGCCAGCGCTTTGGTACCGGATGGACCGCAGAATATTCTGGATGCTCTTGCTGTAGCCAGGCACGATGGAGCGCAGGGCGTGGTGGTCGTTTGCGCTGGAGCGATACACGGCGCTGAAGACGTGCAAAAAATCCATACCTACCAGCTCAATGCCTTTGGCTCGGGAGACGCCGGTGTAATTGGCTATATTGAGGAAAATAGTCTGAAATTAGTAAGAAATTGGCCTGTAGCCCAACAAAAATCGGCGCAAGAAGCTATTGAAAATATAGCAGATTTGGATCACACCAACCTCTGGCCCAGGGTCGAAATTGTGATGAATTACGCCGGTGCAAACGGTGCGCTAGTTGATGTTTTGGTGGCGTCAAGCGTGCAAGGTCTGGTGGTGGCGGGCACAGGCAATGGTACGGTGCACAAGGCGCTAGAAGATGCGTTGCTCAGAGCACAGGCGCAAGGAGTGCAGGTGCTGCGCGCCACACGCTGCACCCAAGGCCGGGTTTTGGCGCGTGCGGATGATCGCTTTTGCGCATCAGGCGGGTTAAGCCCCGTCAAAACGCGGATCTTGCTGATGCTGCGCTTGATGGGTATGAACCCATGAACTTTTTTGCTGCGCTTAAGTCCAGTGCTTGGGCTTATCCTGCGCTGGAGGTGGTGCATATTTGCGGCATTGCATTGCTGCTGGGTAACTTGGTGCTGCTGGAGATGCGGGTTTTCGGGCGCGGTGCAGCGCTGGACGTAAAAGCGCTGGCTAGCCTGAGCCTTGGAATTGCAGGCGTTGGTTTTTGTCTGGCGGCTGCATCGGGTTTGCTGATGTTCGCATCGCAAGCTGCCGAGCTTTTGACGAACCGTGCGTTTACCTTGAAGATGATTTTATTGATGCTGGCGGGCTGCAATGCGGCTTGGTTTCATGGGCGTGCATCGCTTATAAAACTTGACGGTGTCGCCCGCGTGCAAATGGTGCTGTCCACTTTTATATGGCTGGCCGTTGTAGCCTGCGGCCGTTGGATTGCTTATGTTTAACCTAGCGGGAGCTAAAAAATGAAAAGACGTGATGCTTTAAAAATTTCTACAGTTTGGTCTGCCGCTGGACTGTGGTTGCCTGCGCTGGCGCACCATGGCTGGAGCAGTTTTGACCAAGAAAGGCCGATTTATCTTGAAGGTAACGTGGTGAAATCAGTCTGGCAAAACCCACATGCCGAACTTGAAATCGATTTGCCTGCAGGACTTAAAGTGCCTGCTGATCTGGCCGGTCGAAGTTTGCCTGCGCAAACTGCGCCAGTTGACGGCAAAGCCCTGCTGGCCAAAGCAGTTGTGCCAACCCGCCAGGACAAGCGCTGGGAGATTGAACTGGCACCCCTTGGCCGGATGCAGGCTTGGGGTGTGGCTGAAATCAAGCCTGGTAGCAGTATCGCGGCAGTGGGGTTTACCTTGATCGGCGAAAAAGGTGATGCTGTACTGCGGGTTGAATACCTGTTTGTTGCAGGTAGGACCTACGCACTGCGCTCCAGCCCAGCCTGAGCTGTGCGCTTAAGTTGCGGCCGCAAAAAATTCAGGCAGCCAAAGCCAAGAAGGCGCGCTGCGTGATGTCCTCTACGCTTCCAATACCGCTGATAGCGCGGTACTCTGGTGCCAAACCGGGGTCGGTCTTGGCCCAGTCGGAGTAGTAAGCCACCAGCGGCCGGGTTTGCGCGCTGTAAACGTCCAGCCGCTTGCGTACCGTTTCTTCCTTGTCGTCTTCCCGCTGAATCAGCGGCTCGCCGGTGACATCGTCCAGGCCAGCTACTTTCGGCGGGTTGTAGCTTAAGTGGTAAGTGCGGCCTGATGCAACATGTGAGCGCCTGCCGCTCATTCGCTCAATGATTGCCTCGAACGGCACATCAATTTCAAGCACGTAGTCAAGCTTGACTCCAGCAGCTTTCATTGCATCGGCTTGGGGAATAGTGCGTGGGAAACCGTCGAACAAAAATCCTTGTGCGCAGTCTGCTTGGGCAATTCGTTCTTTGACCAAATTGATGATCAGCTCGTCGCTGACCAACGCGCCGGAAGCCATCACTGTTTTTGCTTCAATACCCAACGGTGTGCCGGCTTTAACGGCTGCACGCAGCATGTCTCCAGTTGAAATTTGGGGGATTTTGAATTTTTGGCAGATAAATGTGGCCTGGGTACCTTTTCCAGCACCTGGTGCGCCCAGCAAAATCAATCTCATGTGAAACCTTTTATTTTTACGTTCGTTGGCAGTAGGTTGCCTGTTTGTCTAACGGTGGTGCAAGTTAACTCAAGAAAGGATAGCACGCAGGTCTTCAATAGGGCTTACGGGAAACGTGAAGTTCTGGCGGCTAGTCTGGACAGCAAGTTATTGGCTAACAAACAGCCGGCGCACCCGTTCAAGGTCTTGCTGGGTGTCCACGCCCGCGCCAGGCGGTGTGTTGCTCAGATGTACTGCAATCTTGTGGCCGTGCCACATGGCGCGGAGTTGTTCCAGTGATTCAAGCCGCTCCATAGGAGCGGGGCTCAGGCTGGGGAAGCTTTTCAAAAAGCTGACCCGGTAGCCGTAAATACCGATATGCCGAAGCGGCTTGGGCAACGCGTCGTCAGCGGTCCACCACGCTTGGCCCGCAAAGTCACGTGCAAATGGAATTGGCGAACGGCTGAAGTAGAGTGCCGTTTGAATGCGGTCAAGTACCACCTTGACCACGTTTGAATTTTCGAAGTCTTCCAGTGTATTAATGGGATGCGCGGCAGTGCTCATGGCGCAATCGGGCCTGCTTGCCAAAAGCGCGGCAGTCGCTGAGATCAACAGCGGATCAATCAGCGGCTCATCGCCTTGCACATTCACCACAATACAGTCGTCGCCAAGCCCGAGCAGCGAGCAGGCTTCGGCTAGCCGGTCGCTGCCGCTGACGTGGTCTGTTTGTGTCATGACTGCGTCTATTTTGAATTGCGCGCAGGCATCCACAACTTGCTGGCTGTCGGTTGCAACCACCACCCGCTCAGCACCGCTTTTGACTGCTTGCTGCGCAACCCGCACGACCATCGGCGTGCCGCCAATATCAGCAAGCGGTTTGTTGGGCAATCGGGTGGATGCCAGCCGGGCCGGAATCAACGCAGTAAAGCGAACCTTTTCGCGCATCACGCTCGCAGCCTACAGGCCAAGTTCTTCATCAGTTAGCGGACGCGCCTGCACCTCAAGCATTACGGGCATACCGTCGCGCACTGGGTAGGCCAGGCGGGCGCTGCGCGAGATCAACTCTTGTGTCTCGCGGTTGTAGGTGAGTGGCCCTTTTGTCACGGGGCACACCAGCAGTTCAAGTAGTTTGGTATCCATAGCAAGATGGTAATGGGGAAACGGGCAAGAGTAAAAGGCGATGCCCCTACGCGCGCTGGAAATTCACTGCGCGGTCGAGCGCCGCAAAAAACGCTGGCTCGGGCGTAAAAACCAGTGGTACTGACAAAATGCGAACGGTTGGAATTTGCGTTAACTCGAATAGCTTAACTGCGTCTTTTTCAGTGCACAAAACCGTGACGTGCGCCTCACCCGGCAGCCTCAAGCTCGCCAGGTCGAAGTTTGAAAAATCAACATGGTCTGCCATACCCATGGTGCGCAGTAACGGCAGACCGCGGGCCGCAAGCATTGCAAAAAATGCGTCAGGGTGCGCAATGCCTGCCAATGCGATCACTAAGCCGTGCGCAGCAGACCCTGGCAGCAGGCTTTTTAGTAGAACGGCGGTGCCATCAACCGCAATTGCTGCATCGGCAAGTTGGCGTTTTGACGAATAACCCCCTAATGCAGGTTTTCCACCGGTGTGCAAAACCAATGCGGTTGTATTTTGATCCGACATCGGCCAGGGCTGGCGAAGCGGCCCCGCGGGAATCAGCCAGCCGTTGCCGACTCCGCTGTCGTCAAACACCACGACATTCACAGTGCGGTGCAAGCGCGCATGCTGCAGTCCGTCATCGCAAATAATCACGCCGGTTTGGGGATAGGCCGCCAGCAAAGCGCGGGCCGCATTAACCCGATCATTTGCTACAAAAACAGGAGCTGCTTGCGCCCGTTTTATAAGCGCTGGCTCGTCACCAGACTCTAAAACGGGGGTATCCAGCATAACTTCCAGGCAGCCAGAGCCGCGCCGACCGTAGCCGCGTGAGACAACGCCTGCCTGCACGCCTTGCTGGGCGAAATGCGAAACCAGCGCCATCACCAATGGGGTTTTGCCGCCGCCGCCCACAGTCACGTTTCCCACCACGATCACCGGCACGCCAACCCGCTGGGTGTTCAGCACGCCAAATCTGTAAAGCCAGCGCCTAGTGGCTGTGAGCAATCCATAGATTTGCGCAGCCGGCCACAAAAGGCATGCCAACAGGCCGCGGGTGCGCCAGGCTTGCTGCAGGGTGGACTTCACTGGGTTACCGATTCAGCCGCTTTGCGCCAAATGGCTATCGGCCAGGCGGCGGACATGGTTGTGACTAGCGCGGCCCAGCCTGGGCAGCGCTTTGGGTGGCGAAGGTGATTTGCGTGAAGCCGCTTCGGCGTGCGGCCTCCATCACCGTGATGACTGCTTGGTGCGTGGCACTTGCGTCGGCGCTGATGATGATGACGCTGTCTTTTCCGGCACTGGCACCTTCAACCAGTGCCTGACCGAGGGCTTGCAAGCTGCGCCCATCGACCGGAGTTTTGTTGACCATGTACCGCCCGTCGCTGCTGACGGCCACGATGACCTCTTTGGGGTAGTCGCGCTGCTTTTCAGCATCAGCCAGCGGCAATTTGATTTGGAGTTCGGTGAATTTGCTGTAAGTGGTGGACAGCATTAAAAAAATCAGCACCACCAGTAAAACGTCGATGAACGGAATCAGATTGATTTCGGGCTCGTCTCGGCTGCTTTTTCTGAAATTCATGGCGATGCTTTGCGGTGTGGCGGTTGTGTCAAGACTTGCGCAGGCCGTTTAAGTGGCGCAAAAACCGCTCGGAAGCCAGCTCCATTCCCAACAAGTATTCGTCAACGCGGCCCCGAAAATAGCGCCAAAAAATAAGCGACGGAATCGCCACAATCAGCCCAAAAGCAGTGTTGTAGAGCGCAATGGAGATGCCCTGTGCCAATTGCGCCGGATTTCCACCACCAGTGCCTACTGCGCCGCCGCCGGCTTGCGAGCCAAAAATCTCAATCATGCCGATCACAGTGCCCAACAGGCCCAACAGCGGCGCAGCCGATGCAATGGTGGCCAGTGCCGAAAGGTAGCGCTCCAGGCCGTGCGCGGCTTGGCGGCCCGCGCCTTCGATGGTTGCGCGCAAATCGCTTTCGGTGATGCGGGGGTTGGCGTTCAGCGCCCTGAAGCCACTGGCCAGCACGCGGCCAAGCGCGGAGTTCTGCTCTAGCTGCGTAACGACGTCAGGAGAAGGCACAGCGGTACGCGATACGGTAATGGCCTCGTCCAAGAGGGTCATTGGTGCCACTTTGCTGGTTCTCAGACTGCTAAAGCGCTCAAAGACTAGCGCAACCGCCAAGATGGAGCAGGCAATAAGAGGCCAAATCGGCCATCCAGCCGCTTGTATGATTGAAAACAATGCACATCTCCGGACATATAAATTGAATCGAATTATGGCCCACGGGCGCGCCTGGATTTCGCAATTTTGGCGCCGTCCGTCCACACAAGTTGTGGATATCTTTGTGGAAAACCGCCGCCTGAATCGCCGCAAAGCCCCGCCAGCGTGGCGTCTGAACAAAACGACTGAAATTTCAGCAGCGCAATTTCTATACAAATCAAGGACTTGCGCCGGTTTGCTGCGCTCTGCGCTGGCGCTTGCACCAGCCAAACCTTCTCGTTTGATTTGTGTGAAACGTGCCTCCCAGTTCCGTGCGGTGGCTCAAATTGAGTAGCCTTGTTCAAGGCGGCGACGAGCGCACTTCCGGCATAAAAATATGGCCGGTCGGAGCGTTGCTCCGGGCAATTGCTGACGCGCTAGAGGCACGCTTTAATCCGGTAGCGGTTGCGGGCGAAATTTCAGGATTTTCCCGAGCTTCCAGCGGGCATTGTTACTTTTCTCTCAAAGACAACGACGCGCAAATTCGCTGCGCCATGTTCAGGCGCGCGGCTGGCTTGCTTGACTTTGAGCCGCGCGACGGCCAGCGGGTTGAGGTGCGCGGCAGGCTTGGCGTGTACGACGCTCGGGGCGAGCTGCAACTGGTCGTTGAATCCATGCAGCAAGCCGGGCAGGGCACTTTGTTTGAGCAGTTTTTAAAGCTCAAAGCCAAGCTTGAGTCAGAAGGGATGTTTGACAGCAGCCGCAAACGTGCGCTGCCATTGATGCCGAAAGCCATCGGTGTAGTGACATCCCTTGGCGCGGCTGCATTGCATGATGTGGTCAGTACGCTGCAGCGCCGCGCACCGCACATACCTGTGGTGATTTACCCGTCTACGGTGCAAGGCGGGCAATCTGCGGCGGAGCTGCAGCAAGCGCTGCGAAAGGCCTACCAGCGCAATGAAGTCGACGTGCTGCTGCTGGTGCGTGGTGGTGGGGCGATGGAAGACTTATGGGCCTTCAACGATGAGCAATTGGCGCGCACTATTGTTCAGTCACCCATGCCGACCGTCAGTGGAGTGGGCCACGAAACCGACTTCACAATTGCGGACTTTTGCGCCGATGTACGTGCCCCCACCCCGACTGCTGCAGCCGAGCTGTGCGCCCAGCCACAGCAGGTTTGGCTCAATGTGCTTGAGACCATGTTCAGCCGGGTTCAAAACGGCGTAGACCAGCAAATCCAGGCCAACAGCCAGCGCCTGGACCTGGCAACCGCGCGATTTAGCAGGCCATCTCATTTTGTTACCCGCCAGCAAGCCAGGTTGGCGCTGCAGGCGCAAAAGTTAAAGCATGCCGAGTCTGCGGCGTGTCTACGCTTTCAATTAAACCTGCTTGCAGTTAAAAACGCGGGTGCTCTTGCAACGGCCAATGCGATTGCGCAGCAAATAGCGCGGCTAAGCAGCGCTGAGATGCGTCTGGAATTGCTCAACCCGCAGCTGGTTTTGGAGCGGGGCTACGCGTGGCTGACCGACGTTGACGGTCATGCCATCACCCAAGTCAATCAGACCCGCACCGGGCAAGCGGTTCGCGCTACCCTTACCGATGGCGCGGTCGATTTGACGGTGAGCAGTCCCCGTCTTATTTAGTTTTTACAATAATCCTGCTAAGCTTTTTAGTCTTCTCAAAAATAAGCCTCCCCAACCCCACCCAAAGGAAAATTTCATGGAACATACCCTGCCAGCACTGCCGTACGCTATTGACGCCTTAGCCCCTAACTACAGCCAAGAGGCGTTTGAATACCACCATGGCAAGCACCACAACGCTTACGTCGTGAACCTGAACAATCTGCAAAAAGGCACCGAATTTGAAGCAATGACTCTGGAAGAGATCATTAAAAAATCAAGCGGCGGTGTGTACAACAACGCAGCGCAAATCTGGAACCACACGTTCTTTTGGAGCTGCATGAAGCCCGCCGGTGGTGGCGAGCC
>JANPDQ010000336.1:0-7570 GCA_031431575.1 Polaromonas sp. | reverse complement strand
CAGCCCACCCGCGCAGGCACTCATGCTTCTGCTCGCCAAGTACCCCGACATGCTGACCCACGCAGCCGCTGGTTTTGCCCCGCACGACGTCGCGTTTTACCTGCGCGAACTGGCAGCGTGCTACCACAGCTACTACGACGCAGAACGCATTTTGGTCGACGATGAAGCAGTAAAACTGGCGCGCCTGGCACTGGTCGCGGCCACCGCACGGGTGTTGCACAATGGCTTGGCGGTGCTGGGCGTGAGCGCCCCGCGCAAGATGTGAACGGAACAGGGCAAATGACGAACAAACTTAACAACAACCAGCGCGGCGGCACCATGCTTGGGCTGGTCATTGGCGCTTTGGTGGGCCTGGGCGCAGCATTGGCGGTGGCGGTGTACGTGACCAAAGTGCCAGTGCCTTTTTTGAACAAAGCGCCCACCCGCGCCGCCGACACCGACGCTGCCGAGGCTGCCAAAAACAAGGGCTGGAACCCGAATACGCCACTGGCGGGCAAAGTTCCCGTGCCAGTTGCAGTGCCTGCACCAGCTGCATCTGTGGCAGCCCCTGCGGTTGCCGCAACAGAGCCGGTGCTTGCCAAGCCGAAAGCTTCAGCAGATCCGCTGGGCGATTTGGCCAAGGCCAAGGCCAAGGCAGCGGCAAAGCCCGATGTCAAAGCTGAAGCCAAACCCGAGGCCAAGCCCGCGCCGCGGCCAGAGACCGCAGCCAACGAGCAAGGGATCGATCCGTTCAACTACTTTGTTCAGGCCGGTGCGTTTCGCACGCCAGAAGATGCCGAACAGCAGCGCGCCAGATTGCTGCTCATGGGTTTTCAGGCCAAAGTCACAGAGCGCGAGCAAGCCGGGCGCACGGTGTACCGCGTGCGTTTGGGACCATTTGACAAAAAAGACGACGCCGACCGCACCAAAGAAAAACTGGACGGCAATTCAGTGGAGACCGCGCTGGTGCGCGTGCAGCGCTGAACTTTTACCGCCCGGCAGGTTCCAATTGCGCTGACATTTGATTTTTGCTCACAACTCCCGCCCCACACCCCTATTTGCCATTGAAAGAACGACTTTATGCAACGCCGAGAATTTTCAATAAAGACCACAGCCACTGCTGCCGCAACCCTGGCCGCCGCAAGCGTCTTGACCAGCCCAGCGTATGCGCAAGGTGCCAAGCCGGTCGAAGGAATTGACTACCTGACCCTGGAAAAGCCAGCCCCCACTGAAGCCGCTGGCAAAATTGAAGTCGTTGAGTTCTTTTGGTACAGCTGCCAGCACTGCAACCGTTTCGAGCCGCAGCTTGAAGAGTGGGTAAAACGCTTGCCTGCTGACGTCGTGCTGCGTCGTGCACCCGTGGCGTTTCGCGCCGACTTTGAGCCCCAGCAGCGCCTGTACTTTGTGCTGGAGGCGATGGGCAAAGTCGCTGAGCTGCATAAAAAGGTCTTCTACGCCATTCACGTTGAAAAGCAGTTGCTCAACACCACCGAGCTGGTGACAGACTGGGCGGTAAAGCAAGGACTGGATAAGGCCAAATTTACAGAGGCCTACAACTCCTTTCCGGTGGCCACCAAAACCCGCAAAGCTACCGCGCTGCAAGACGCTTTCAAAGTCGATGGCGTTCCTTCGCTGGGCATAGCGGGCAAGTACTTCACGTCAGGCTCCATTGCCCAAACCATGGAGCGCGCTTTGCTGGTGACCGATTATTTGGTCGGCTTGGCGCGCGCATCGCTACCCGCATCGAATGCCAAGCCAGCACCCGCAAAGCCAGCGGCGGCTGCAAATGCCAAACCGGTGAAGCCGCAGCCTGCAAAGCCGCAATAATTGCTTTCGCCAAACGCAAAAATCCACTAAAAACCCGCCTGACCAAGGCGGGTTTTTTTATTAGGTACGCGCTGTGCGATCGTGTTCGGCACAACCCATCGCTACAATGGCAGCCACTCTCACAGCAAGATTCATGCCTTTATGAAATCGCCCTTATTTTTGATGTTGCTAGCCGCAGCGCTCATCAGCCCTATGGTGCGTGCTGAAAACGCCGACCGCAACAAGCCAATGAACGCCGAAGCCGATGCCCTGCGCTATGACGATTTGAAGCAAACCAGCGTTTTTACTGGCAACGTGGTCATCACCAAAGGCACCACGATTATTCGCGGTGACCGCATCGAGGTACGGCAAGACCCCGAAGGCTACCAGCAAGCACTGGTCACGGTGGCCCCCGGCAAGCTGGCTTTTTACCGCAAAAAGCGCGAGGCACTCGACGAATTCATTGAAGGCGAGTCCGAACGCATTGAATATGACAGCCGCGCAGACGTGGTGAAGTTTTCGACCCGTGCCGTGCTGCGGCGCTTTACCGGCGCGACTTTGGCGGATGAGACCACCGGATCGCAAATTGCCTACGACAACAAAACCGATGTGTTCACCGTCGATGGTGGCGCGCAGAACCGCAGCGCAGCAAACCCCACAGGGCGCATTCGTGCCGTGCTGTCTCCGCGCGCGCCGACCAGTGCCGCCGCACCTGCCGCCACCAGCAGCCCCACTTTGCGAGCCAGCCCCGCGCTTGGCAGCGACAAAAAGTAGCGGCACCGATGCTTGACAACCTGCCAAACGCAGTGGCCAGCGAAAACGCGGAGCGTGGCGACGCGCACCGGACGAGCCAGCTCGTTGCTACCAGCTTGAGAAAGTCTTACGGCAGCCGCACCGTCGTCAAAGACGTATCGCTGTCGGTGAAAAGCGGTGAAGTTGTTGGCCTGCTGGGCCCGAACGGCGCTGGTAAAACCACCTCGTTTTACATGATTGTTGGGCTGGTGCGGGCCGATGCTGGTGCTATTTCGATTGACGGGCAAAGCGTTGAGCACATGCCGATACACAGGCGTTCGCGCTTGGGCTTGAGCTATTTGCCGCAAGAAGCCTCGATTTTTCGCAAGCTCAATGTTGAAGACAACGTGCGCGCGGTGCTGGAGCTGCAAATTGACGAAGCGGGCGAGCCGCTAAGCAAGGCCGTGATTGCCGAACGGCTGGACGCGCTGCTCAAAGACTTGCGCGTTGACCACCTTCGCGACTCGCCCAGCCTGGCGCTGTCGGGCGGCGAAAGGCGGCGGGTTGAAATTGCGCGCGCCTTGGCCACACAGCCGCGCTTTATCTTGCTGGACGAGCCCTTTGCAGGAATTGATCCGATTGCCGTGATTGAAATCCAGCGCATCATCGGATTTTTAAAATCACGCGGCATTGGCGTGCTGATCACCGACCACAATGTGCGCGAGACGCTGGGCATTTGCGACCACGCCTACATCATCAGCGACGGCAATGTGCTGGCTGAAGGCACGCCTGCGCAGATTGTGGACAACGCCGAAGTTAGACGCGTCTATCTCGGCGAGCACTTCAAAATGTGAACTGTGGCCCACCCCCGCCGTCGCTCACTGCGTGTAGTTCCAACCCCCCTGAGGGGGCTGCGCCTGCGGCCTGGCATAGCCAGTTCCGCGGCCCATGCTTGGACAGACACGCCCACTGCTTTGTGCGTTTAACGGTGGGCTAAATGAAACAGGGCCTTTCGTTACGCGTCTCGCAGCATCTGGCGCTTACGCCGCAGCTGCAGCAGTCGATTCGGTTGCTGCAGCTGTCCACGCTGGAGCTGAGCCAGGAGGTTGAGCAGATGCTTGACGAAAACCCGTTTCTTGAGGTCAACGAAGACGCCGCCGTGCGTGAAGAGTTTGGTCTGGAGGTCGCTGATGCGCCAGCAGCGCCGGAGCCGGTCGAAATTACTCCTGATTTCATAGCTGCTGGCGCTATTGATGCGGGCGCTACAGCATCAAAAGACTCTGATTCAAGCACCGAATCGACCCAAGAGTCCAGTACTGAGGCCACACTCGAAGAAAGCTGGGAAGGTGATGGCTCAGTCGAGTCAGCGCCTGACGACGGTGAGTGGGGCAACGACGCGGCGCCACGCAAAAACAACCTGGATGACAGCGATGCCGAGGCATCCGACCTGGTCGGTGCGCATGAGTCATTGCAAGACCATTTGCACCGTCAGGCACTTGGCTTGCGCTTGTCCGAGCTTGACCGGGCCGCGCTACATTTTTTGATCGAATCGCTCACCGACGACGGCTACCTGGAAGACAGCTTGAACGACCTGGCGGCTGGCCTTGCAAGCAACGACATGGCGCAAACCGAAGAGCTGACGCAGCAATTCGGCATTGTGCTCAAGCTGCTGCACCACATGACGCCAGCGGGTGTGGGCGCGCGCAATTTGGCCGAATGCCTGAGCCTGCAACTGCGTGACTTTGACAACAACCTGCAAACCCAAGCCGCGTTGGCCATGTGCCAGCAACCGATGGAGCTGCTGGCCAAGCGCGACTTCAAGCGGCTGGCACAGCTGTGCGGCTTTGCTGAGGCTGATATTAAAAGCGCGATTGGCCTGATTGGCAGGCTTGACCCCAAACCGGGTAGGCGCTTTGTGAATGTAGAGCGCAACGTGGTGATCCCGGATGTGATCGTGGTCAAAGTTGGCCGCATTTTTAAAGTCACGCTGAACAGCGACGTCATGCCGCGCCTCAAAGTACAAGACATTTACGCCAACGCGGTGCGGCAAAACAAGGGTGCGGGTGGCCAGGCGCTGCAGCAGCGGCTGCAAGAAGCGCGCTGGTTCATTAAAAATATCCAGCAGCGGTTTGACACGATTTTGCGGGTGAGCACCGCCATTGTGGAGCGACAAAAAAACTTCTTCACGCATGGTGAGCTGGCCATGCGCCCGCTGGTGCTGCGTGAAATTGCAGATGAACTTGGCCTGCACGAGTCCACCATTTCCCGCGTGACGACTGCCAAGTACATGAACACGCCGTTCGGCACGTTTGAGCTGAAATACTTTTTTGGCTCGGCGCTCGGCACCGAGACCGGCGGCAACGCATCGAGCACGGCAGTACGCGCATTGATCAAACAATTTGTGGCGATTGAAAGCGCAGACAAGCCGCTGAGCGACAACCAGATTTCCTTGATGCTCAAAGAGCAAGGCATTGAATGCGCGCGGCGTACGGTGGCCAAATACCGCGAGGCGCTGCGCATTGCGCCGGCAAATCTACGCAAAACACTTTGAAGATGAAGGCAAATACGTTTACCGCAGAGGCGCAGAGAACGCAGAGAGCCGCAGAGAAAAACAGATTACTTTCATTTCCCCTTCTCTTGCATTTTTCTTCCTCTGACTTGCTTACTCTGCGTTCTCTGCGCCTCTGCGTTGAACGGACTTATATTTTTTATGAATCAACTCCAACTATTTCTACCTTGCGCCGCTGGCGTTGAGGCGCTGCTGGCCACTGAGGTGCAGGGCATCACTGGCACCGCGCCCAAAGCATGGCGCGCTGGCATACAGCTGCAGGGCTCGTGGCGTGAAGCGCTGCAGCTTAATTTACACAGTCGCCTGGCGCAGCGCGTTTTGATTGAGCTGGCGCACCACCAGTACCGCAGCGAGCAAGACTTGTACAACGCGGCTGCCGGCGTGGCATGGGAGGTGTGGTTTACGCCCAAGCCAACCTTCAAGGTGGAAATCACCGCGCAGCACAGCCCGCTTACCAGCCTGAACTTTGCCGCGCTGAAAATCAAGGACGCGATTGCCGACCGTTTCAGGGACAAATACGATGTGCGCCCCGACGTTGACACGCGCTGGCCCGACGTGCGCGTGTACGTGCACCTGACGGTAGACACCGTCACGGTTTACATCGACACATCGGGCGAGCCACTCTTTAAACGCGGCTGGCGTGAAGACGTTGGCGATGCGCCACTGAAAGAAACACTGGCCGCCGCCATGCTTGCCGCCAGCGGCTGGTCAGGCGACGCCGGGCTGTGCAAGCAGGGCGTGGCGCTTTATGACCCGTGCTGCGGGTCCGGCACGATTGCGATTGAGGCTGCGCAAATTGCCTGCAACATTGCGCCGGGTATCACACGCAAATTCGCATTTCAAAAATACGTGCCGTTCCAGCCGCATGTGTGGGACGGCTTGCTGGACCAGGCCGATGCGGCGATTTCCGACCCGACCGCAGAAGTTTTTGGCAGCGATGTTGCGTTTCGGATGGTCGACTTTGCCGAGCGCAACGCCGAGCGCGCGGGCGTGGCGGGGGCAGTGCAATTCAGGGGCGGTGACGCGCTGGAGCGTATGCCGCCGGTACAGGGTGACAAAGTAGGCGTGATGCTGCTGAACCCGCCGTATGGTGAGCGGATTGACGTTGCTGGCGCTGCGGGCACGCCTGCCGCTGACGGTGCGCGCGGTAGAGGCCAGTTTCAAGGCCGCAGCATCGACGAATTCGGCCAGCCGCTGGTGCAAGAACCAACGGGTAATGTGCAGCGCGATCGCAGCGCCAACCCTGGTCGTGAGCAAGCGCAAACTGAAGGTGGTGACCAGGCATCGGACTTTTTTCCGAAACTGGCCGCGCACTGGAAGAAAAACTACGCCGGCTGGACCGCCCATGTGCTCACGCCCGACCTGAAGCTGCCCAGCAAAATGCGACTGAAAGAGTCGCGCCGCGTACCGATGTGGAACGGCCCGATCGAATGCCGCCTGTTTCGCTTTGACATGGTGGCCGGGTCGGCGCGGGGCAAACCGCCCGTCAACCCGTGACCTTGAATTCACTCCCTCTCCCCCCGGGAGAGGGCTGGGGTGAGGGCAAGCACAGAGACCGTCTAAAAATCGTTTTAGACACCAACATCATCCTCGACGTCTTGGTCTTCAACGACGCTGCGGCTGAACCCATTCGCCAAAGCCTTGCCGCAAACTCACTGAATTGGCTCGCAACCCACGCCATGCGTGACGAACTGGCGCGCGTCTTGGCGTACCCCAAGATTGTTCAGCGCCTGAATTTTTACGCGCTGACGGCAGACGCCGTGCTTAAAAAATACGACCAGCACGCCCAGATAGTTGAAGCAGCCCCCAAAGCCAACGTCACCTGCAAAGACGCAGACGATCAGAAGTTCATCGACCTTGCCGTGCAGCACCAGGCCCTGCTCATCAGCAAGGACCAGCACATACTTTCAATACGAAAAAGGCTTCTAGCTCATGGAATACAGGCGCAAGCAGCTATTTAAATAATAGCACTTGTTGCCTCAAGCAGCCAGCAGCACATCCACCGCCCTGAAACTGTCGGCACTCGCCATCGGCCAATAGTCTTTGAACACCTTGTGCTGATCTGTCAGGTCGCCCAGCAAAGCACCGGGGGCCATCCGCATGATGAGGTTGCTCAGCAGGCGCACTTCGGTGTCAGTGACACGCCGCACGATGTGGTGCGCTTGCAGCTCGCTGGGGTGCGCCAAGCCCGCCGCTTGCACCAGCTCTTGCAGCGCGTGGAGGGTTGAGCGGTGAAAGTTGCGCACGCGCTCGGCTTTGTCAGGTACCACCAACGCCTGCTGGCGCTGCGGGTCTTGCGTAGTGACGCCCGTCGGGCATTTGCCGGTGTGGCAGCTTTGCGCCTGAATGCAGCCCAGCGCCATCATGAAGCCGCGCCCAGCGTTGCACCAGTCAGCGCCCAGCGCCATCAGCCGCACCAAATCAAAAGCGCTGACCACTTTACCCGCCGCGCCAATCGAAATGCGGCTGCGCAAATTAACGCCA
>JANPDQ010000335.1:0-2130 GCA_031431575.1 Polaromonas sp. | reverse complement strand
GCAATAAACGTGACGACCAGCACCGGCATGCCGCGTGCGGCGTCGAACAGGTCTTCAAACTCTAAAAACTTGCGGCCTTGCAGCTTGCGCAAAACAATACTCATATGCTCGCGCACCGAGAGTTCTTCACGGCTAATCACGTGGTGCTGCACCAGCTTGGCGCGTTTGACGATGTCGCGCCACGCGTCTTGTAAATCCACCACATGCACGTCTGGAAAACGCGGGGTAAGGGCTTGCTCTACAAACACCTGCGCCCGCAAAAAGTCCCGGCCAAACTGGGGTATGGCATTGAGCTGGTGCGCGGCCAGTTTGATTTGCTCGTATTCCAGCAGGCGGCGCACCAGCTCGGCGCGCGGGTCTTCTGCTTCCTGGCCTTCTGCGACTTTTTTTGGCGGCAGCAGCATGCGCGACTTGATTTCAATCAGCATCGCGGCCATCAGCAGATACTCCGCTGCCAATTCGAGGTTGGTGGTGCGGATCTCGTCCACGTAGACCAAATACTGGCGCGTTACCGCCGCCATCGGAATATCAAGAATATTGAAGTTTTGCTTGCGAATCAGGTACAGCAGCAGGTCCAGAGGGCCTTCAAACGCCTCTAAAAAGACCTGCAGCGCATCGGGCGGAATGTACAAGTCGCGCGGCATGGCAAACAATGGCTCGCCGTACAGCCGTGCCAGCGCAACCTGGTCTACGACTGATGGCGACTCAACGCCTATCGCGGCAGGTAAATCAAGCGTGTCTGGGAAAAGGGTTGCCATGTATGCAGGTCAAAGAATGATTTGCTATGCAATGTATAGCTGCTTGCGCCCGTATTTGTTACGCTACAGGCCTAAAACGCTTAAAAACAAGCGATTGGGGGGCTTTGAGGGGCTTTTAGGCGCTCTTTACTTCGCGTTGTCGTGCTTTTCAGTGCCGTACACATAGGCCTGCTGGGCGACTTTGGCGTCCAGAAAATCGGCCTGCTCAGCAAGTTTCAGGTTTTTGTCCCATAGCAGGGCCCGGCCAGCACGCTGTTCGGCCTCCAGCGTGGGCTTGTCACGCTTCAGCTTGTCAATGAACTGCGTAATTTCAGACGTGTAGTCGGGGCGGCGAAAGATGGACATGGGCGCTTTGAAGTGGTCTGGCGGGGGCCGTATAGTTGACGGATTTTACCGGGGACGGGTATGCAACTTCAAAACGTCAAGAAAGTGGTGCTGGCTATGGGCTTGTTTGCTGCCTTGGGGGGCTTGCTGGGCTGTGATCCGCAGCGCATTGCTGAGCTGGAAGAAGGCGTAGCAACCGAGGCTGACGTGCGCGCCCGCTTTGGCGAACCCGAAAAGATCTGGGACGCCACCGACATGGCCAAGCTCCCCCAGCCGGGCGCAGCCGCTGTGCCCGGCGCACGTACGTTTGAGTACAACCGCCAGCCCGCAGGCGCGGTGAACTACATGATTACGTTGGGGCCAGACGGCAAAATGAGCGCGCTACGGCAGGTGCTGAAAGAGCAAACCTTTGCGCAAATTTTGCCCGGCATGCCGATGGAAACCGTGCGCAAAATGCTGGGCAAGCCGATGAAAGTGCAGGCGTACCCACTCAAGCAGCAAACCATGTACGACTGGCGCTACCTGGTGCCGCCCAACAGCCCGACGATTTTTACCGTGGTGTTTGATCAGAACCTGATGGTGGTGAGCACGGCATCTGTGCTGGAAGAGCTGGCTAGTCAGCCGAATCGATAACGCGGCGAGATTCAGCCGAGTTTCAGGCGTGTTTTAGCCTGTTTTCAGACAATTTTTAGACAAAATATGCTTGTAGCCCAATAAATACGGGCGCAAGCTGCTACTAATTAAATAGCGTTTCTAAACAGCGCTCTCAACCCGGCTTAAAAATCCTGAGCGCTCCATCACTGCTTTGGGCTGCGCGTTCAGGCCGGCAAGCACCAGGCGGCCACCGCGCAGCACGATGGCTTTGCGCAACTGCTCCAGCACATCCAGCCCCGAAGTGTCGAGTGAATGCAGCGACTGCACATCGAGGCGCACCAGCATGCCGTTGGGTGCGTTTTCTACCAGCGTCAAAATAGGGTCAACCTTGGCCACTGCGCCAAAAAAGAGCGACCCGTACAGCTGAAACGTTGCGCCTACAGGTGAGCGGTCA
>JANPDQ010000334.1:0-3084 GCA_031431575.1 Polaromonas sp. | reverse complement strand
TCAGCTGCAGTGACATCCAGGCTGCCGCCGCGAATCCAGTTCATACCCCGCGCCGGACCAGCAATTTTGGTGGCCAGCACCAGCTTTTGCCTGGCGCCCGGCGTTTTGGCAAACCAGTTGCCCAAAATGGTTTCAGTGGTGCCAAAGGTTTCGGCCTTGGGTGGCACTGAATACATTTCGGCTGCGTCTAAAAAGTTGATGCCCCGCTCTAATGCATGGTCAAGAATACTGTGGGAATCGGCCGGGTTGACCTGCTCGCCAAACGTCATGGTGCCCAGGCAGATGGGGGTTACGTATAAGTCGCTGCTGCCAAGTTGGATCAATTTCATGGTCTACGAAGTTTGCTTTTAAATAGGAGTAAGTTTAAAGCGTCAGCTTGCACGAAGAGCGTGACCCAGACAGGCCAGCCCCGTTCGTTAAGCGTCCATCTGTAGCAAGCAAACACCCACACTGTTTACATTTGGGGTACCTGTCTTACAGCTTCTTTGCGGCAGCACCACTACGATGGACGCTGATCTCAAACCGATGGCAGAAAAACTGCCATATTTAGGAGTCTTTCATGACAACAACATCGATGCGCATCAAATCTTTTTCTATCAGCGCTGTAGCGTTGAGCCTTGCCGTACTCACCGGTTGCGCCAACATGAGCGAAACCCAGCAAGGCACTGCCAAAGGCGCTGGCATTGGCGCACTGGGTGGTGCGGTGCTGGGTGCAGCGGTGGGCGGCTCAAAAGGTGCTGTGACTGGCGCCGTGCTGGGCGGCGCGGTCGGCGCGGGCGGCGGTTACATCTGGTCCAAAAAAATGCAGGACCAAAAAGCCGCGATGGAAAGAGCCACCGCAGGCACTGGCGTAGCGGTAACGCAAACTTCAGACAACCGTTTGAAGATGGACATTCCAAGCGATGTGTCTTTTGATACAGGACGCTCGGCCATCAAGCCCAACTTCGCACCCATCTTGAACCAATTTGCCACTACGCTCAACCAGAACGCAGTGACGACCATCACGATTGTTGGCCACACCGACAGTACCGGTTCTGACGCCATCAACAATCCGCTGTCGGTGGACCGCGCTGAAGCAGCCAGAGACTACCTGGTTGGCAAGGGCGTGGCACGCACCCGCATCGCCACCGAAGGGCGCGGCGCACGCGAGCCGGTGGCAGACAACAACACCGAGCAAGGCCGGGGCAATAATCGCCGGGTTGAAATCTTTGTGGCCGAGCAGGTTGCGGCGAAATAGCCCTTTAGCGCAATAAAATAAGGCGCTAAAAGCTACGTTTTTTATAGCAAATAGCTACCCGCCAGCGCAGCGTGGTTGGCCAGCTGTGTCTCTGCTTTGACTGCGCGCGGATGGAAGAGAACCTATCATCCGCAGCATGTACATAGAAAAATTTCCTTCAAAAAGCCAATTTGTAGCGCTGCGCGGCTTGAGCTACCACGTCTGGATTTGGGGCGAAGGCGCTCGCGAAACCACCCTGCCCCCGCTGGTGTTGGTTCACGGCTGGATGGACGTAGCCGCTTCTTACCAATTCATGGTTGATGCGTTGCCAGAAGCTTTTGTTGCGGGCCGAACCATCATTGCGCCTGACTGGCGCGGATTTGGTCTGACGGCAGGCGACCCTGCAGACAATTATTGGTTTCCAGACTATTTGGCGGATCTGGATTTTTTGCTTGACCACTACGTTCAAGATAAAAAAATTGATTTGGTCGGCCACAGCATGGGTGGCAATGTGGCGATGATTTATGCTGGCGTGCGGCCAGAGCGGATTCACAAACTGGTCAATCTTGAAGGCTTTGGCCTCGCGCCCAGCAAACCAGCGCAAGCGCCCACCCGGTATGCCAAGTGGATTGACGAGTTGAAGTCACTGCACAAAGGCGAGCTTGATTTGAAGGCTTACGACGATCTTGGCGGCGTAGCCAAGCGCCTGATGAAAACCAACCCCCGATTGACACCGGACAAAGCCAACTGGCTGGCAGCGCACTGGGCCCGCCAGGACGCCAGCGGCAAATGGCTGATTTTGGGCGAGCCAGGCCACAAGGTGGTTAGCGCCAACATCTACAAGGTAGAAGAAGCACTAGAGACCTACAAGCGCATCACCGCGCCGGTACTGGCCGTTGAGGCCAGCGACGACTCACTTGAAAAGTGGAACCAGGGCCGCTACACCCTGGCCGACTACCACGAGCGGCTCAAGAACATTCCCGACGTACGCGTAGCGCAAATTCAGGACGCGGGCCACATGCTGCACCATGACCAGCCCGAACAGCTCGCAGCGATGATTGCCGCGTTTTTAATGGGGTAAAACGCGTACTTTTACCTATTTTTTAAGCGTTTTAGGTGCCTAGCCTAATAAATATAGGCGCGAGCAGCTACATTATTAATAGCAATTCACTTTGCCCTGATCAACCCAAACCCATTGACCGCGAGACCACTTCCTTCATGATCTCGTTGGTGCCGCCGTAAATCCGCTGCACCCGCGCATCGGCATAGGCTCGGGCAATCGGGTAGTCCCACATGTAGCCAGCGCCGCCGTGCAACTGCACGCATTCGTCCATCACTTTGCACTGCAAATCAGTGGTCCAGTACTTGGCCATGCTGGCGGTGGCGGTGTCGAGTTGGTCCGCCAACACAAGCTCAATGCACTTGTCCACAAACACTTGCGCCACCTGCACTTCGGTTTGCAATTCGGCCAGCGTAAAGCGGGTGTTTTGAAAGCTGGCCACCGTTTTCCCGAACACGTGGCGCTGCTTGACGTAATCGATCGTCCAGTTGATCGCGGCCTGCGCAGAAGACACGGCGGTGACCGCAATTTGCAAGCGCTCCCACGGCAATTGCTCCATCAGGCAGATAAAACCGCGATTTTCAAAGTCCCTGCCGCCCAGCAGGTTTTCAGCAGGCACACGAACGTTGTCAAAAAACAGCTCACAGGTGTCTTGCGCTTTCAGTCCCAGCTTTTTAAGTGGCTTGCCTTTGGTAAAGCCTGCCATACCGCTTTCAACAATGAGCAAACTCGTGCCCTTGCCACCCGCCGCCGGGTTGGTTTTGGCCACCACAATCACGACGTCTGAGTGCCACCCGTTGGTGATGTA
>JANPDQ010000333.1:0-35262 GCA_031431575.1 Polaromonas sp. | reverse complement strand
AGCGTTTTGTGGCGCACACCCATGATCTCACCGTCGTCTGTCCAGGCCGTGACTTCCAGCACGTCGGGACACGTCGATTTTTCAATCGCCAGCGAATGGTAGCGATTGACGGTGAATTGCTTGGGCAGATCGGCAAACACTCCTAGTTGGGTGGTGGTGATGACACTGGTTTTGCCGTGCATCAATTCTTGCGCCCGAATGATGTTGCCGCCAAACGCCGCGCCAATCGACTGGTGGCCCAAACAAACGCCGAGTATGGGCAGCTTGCCCGCAAAATACTTGATCGCCGCCACGGAGATGCCCGCTTCAAGCGGTGAGCACGGGCCGGGGGAGACGACCAGGCGGTCAGGGTTTTTGGCAGCGATTTGGTCAATAGTGATTTCGTCGTTGCGAAACACTTCAACATCCGCTCCTAACTCGCCAAAATACTGCACGATGTTGTAGGTGAAGCTGTCGTAGTTGTCGATCATTAGGAGTTTCATACGGGTACCTTTCACCGCAGAGGCGCAGAGGACACAGAGGGCCGCAAAGAGTTGGAGACTCTTTGAATGCCTTGCTTGAGCGTGAGTTCATTGAAGTTGAGCAGCAAGCCAGACGTTAATCCGGTCAGTCGTAAATAGGTGAGCAGTTGCGCCTTGTGAATTGGCTCCAGCACCTTGATGGCCTTAATTTCCACAACAACGACCCCTTCGACCAGCAAGTCAAGCTTCAATGGTGCGGCTAAAGAGCGGCCTTTGTAAATGAGTGGCACTTGGCTCTGCGCAGCAAATACGACACCACGCAGCGCCAATTCAACCTGCATCGACTGCTGATAAACCGACTCCAGCAAGCCCGGGCCGAGTATGCGATGCACCTCAATCGCAGCGCCAATAATTTTCTCAGTGACTTCCCTCTGCGGCGCCTCTGTGCTCTCGGCGCCTCTGCGGTGAATGCCCCCGACTTGAACGGCCGGGGTGTTCACTCCAACCCCTCCTCAACCAACTCGCTGGCCCGCAGCAGTGCCCGAGCCTTGGCTTCAGTTTCTCTCCATTCCAGCTCGGGGACAGAGTCAGCCACCACTCCCGCAGCCGCCTGCACGTACAGCACCTGGTCTTTGATGATGCCGGTGCGGATGGTAATGGCTACGTCCATGTCGCCTGAATAGCTCAAGTATCCGCACGCGCCGCCGTACAGGCCGCGCTTGGTGGGCTCCAGTTGGTCAATGACTTGCATGGCGTGGACTTTTGGCGCGCCACTGAGCGTGCCCGCCGGGAAGGTGGCTTTGAGTACGTCCATGCCTGTCATGCCGTCCAGCAACGCGCCTTCTACGTTGCTGACGATGTGCATCACGTGGCTGTAACGCTCCACAGCAAATGCTTCAGTTACTTTTACCGAGCCGGTTTTGGCAATGCGGCCAATGTCGTTGCGGGCCAGGTCAATCAGCATGACATGCTCAGCGCGTTCTTTCGGGTCATTGACGAGTTCGTGTTCTGCGGCTTTGTCGGCCTCGGGCGACGACGCGCGCGGCCTGGTGCCTGCGAGCGGCCGAATCGTTATCTTTTGAAAGGGCTGGGCCCCCACGCTTGTCGCTTCGCGTACTCTACTGCCCCCCGAGGGGGCTGAACTCGCTAGGGGCGGCCCGTCGCTGCGTTCGCCTTCAACAAACTCCTGCCGCACCAAAATTTCAGGCGATGCGCCCACCACATGGAAGTCTCCAAAATGGTAGTAATACATATACGGCGACGGGTTCAGCGACCGCAGTGCGCGGTACAAACTCAGGGGCGACTCGGTGTAGCGTTTTTTAATCCGCTGACCGACTTGCACCTGCATGAAGTCACCCGCTTCAATCATGCGCTTGGCTTTTTCGACGGCAGCAATGTAGTCGGCCTTGGCAAAGTCGCGCTCGGCTGGGTAGCCTTGAGAAGGCTTGACGACGGGCGCGCTGACTGAATACTTGAGTTGGTCTTTCAATTCGCGCAAGCGTTTTTTGGCGTTGGTGTAGGCCTCAGGCTGCTTGGGGTCAGCGTACACAATGAGGTAAAGCTTGCCCGACAGGTTGTCAATCACGGCCAGCTCTTCGCATTGCAGCAGCAAAATATCGGGGCAACCCAGCGTGTCTGGCGGGCATGACGCCTCCAGCTTTTTTTCGATGTAGCGCACCGTGTCGTAGCCAAAATAACCAGCCAAGCCGCCGCAAAAGCGCGGCAAGCCGGGCCGCAGTGCCACCTTAAAACGCTTTTGGTAATCGCTAATGAAGTCCAACGGGTTTTGCTTGGAGGTCTCAACCACTTTGCCATCAGTCACAACCTCAGTGACCGCATCGCTGCCAAAACCCGATGCGCGCAGCAGCGTGCGCGCAGGCAGACCAATAAAGCTGTAGCGGCCAAATCGCTCGCCGCCCACAACGGATTCAAGAAGGAAGCTGTACTTTCCGCCACCAGAAGTAAACGCCAGTTTGAGGTATAGCGACAGCGGCGTTTCAAGGTCAGCAAACGCTTCCACCATCAAGGGAATACGGTTGTAGCCCTGGGCAGCAAGGCTCTTAAATTCAAGTTCGGTGATCACGATGGAATCCTTCGCAAGAAAGTCACAGCTTTTGAGATGTGTGACCCCGGTTCATTCAAAACGCACAAAGTCGCCATGGCGACTGAGCGCGGGTGCTCAAGTGTTGGGTATTGAGCAGCCTCGCCAATCCCAGGCCCCCCGGTCTACAAAACCTGGTTGGCCACTGCGGCTTGTGTGAATGATGCTTTGCGTTTGCATGATCGTTGGAGTTTAGCAAAGCTGCATTGTTTAGTTTGCATCGTGCAAACCCTGTTGTGAATGCGCACCAATCGCGCCATGATCCAGTTCACGTTTTGTTTCGCCATTTTCGGCAAAACCACTTTGGGAGTTTTTGATGCCTTTTGTTAAAGCCTTGTCTGCCTTTTTGGCGACTGTATTCATTTCGTTCAGTGCTACTGCCGCCACTACCGATGTCGCCGGAGTCAAGCTGGACGACTCAATCACTTTGCAGGGCTCCAAGCTGTCACTGAATGGCTCGGGTGTGCGTTACAGAGCCGTTTTCAAGGTGTATGCAGCAGGTTTGTATGTCGGCAAAAAGGTGGCGACGCCAGAGGAATTTTTTGCAGCGCCAGGGGCCAAGCGTATGACCATCACCATGTTGCGAGAAGTTGACTCCAACGAGCTGGGCAAGAGCTTTACCAAGGGCTTTGAGGACAACTCGCCCAAAAGCGAAATGTCAAAGCTGATCCCGGGCCTGATCAGAATGGGACAAATTTTTTCGGACCAAAAGAAAATGCTGGTCGGTGAAAACTTCACCATCGACTGGATTCCGGGCACCGGAACAGTCATTACTATTAAAGGCAAAGCGCAAGGCGAACCGTTTAAAGAAGTTGAGTTTTACAACGCACTGATGCGCATCTGGCTGGGCCCAGTGCCAGCGGACTTCAAGCTCAAAGACGCGTTGCTCAGCAAGGCGTCTTAGGCCGTTTGAATAGGTAGTACCCAGGGCCCAATTGCTATATTTAATATAGCTCTTTACGCCCGTATTCATTGGGTTATCACTATTTTTTGTGTAAATCTTGGGCCCAAACCTTCCAGCGGCCTAGTTGCCGCTTTTTTGTTGCCTCAAGAACACTAAGCCAGTGACCAGCCCGATGGTTGAGCCTTTTGCTTAAGCCGCGCGCGATGCTATAGTGAAATTTATCTATTTTTCATAGCTCCTGGGAGAGAAATTACCGTGGCCACCGTCAAAAACTGCATCGATCAAAAATCGGCAAACATCATTTCCTTGACCTCTGCTGATTCAGTGTTTGATGCGCTGGAATTGATGAAGAACAACAAAGTGCGTTCCATCATGATCATTGAGGGCGGCGCGCTCAAAGGCATCGTGACGCAGGGCGATTGCGCAATCAAGGTACTGCTGCCTGGCTGGAACGCAAAGCAAACGATGCTAAGCGCCATCATGACCAAAGACCCCGTAACTGTTGCGCTTGGTGATGAGCTGGGCACGTGCATGAACACCATGGCCAGCCGCAACATTCGCCACCTGCCCGTGGTGGACGGCGGCAAGGTGCTTGGCATGGTGTCAGTAGGCGACATTGTCAAAGACATCATTCGCCAGCAAGGCGACCAGATCAAGCAATTGGAAACCTATATTTTGGGCCACGGCGTCGCTTGATTTGGCGATTTAGTCAAATTTGATAGCTGGTTGCGCCGGTATTTATTGGTGCGTCGTCCAATGTAACTTCAAATTGCACGTGATGCAAAATTGATGTTTTGACGTTAGCTTATGGGTTTTGGGGTTCAACATGCGAACTACATTAGCAATTGACGAAGACGTTTTCAATATTGCCAGGCAAAAAGCACAGCGTGAACACGTGACCATTGGCGCTGCCGTGTCGGAGCTGATGCGCTTGGGCATCCGCAGCATGCACATGCCAGCTTCGCAGCTTCCCCCCACCCGCAGCAAATACGCAGTTTTGCCTGCGCGCAATGAGACCATCACCAGCGCGCACGTTTACAAGCTCATCGAGCAAGAAGGCATTTGACTCCCCTTCACATGCGGTACCTTTTGGATGTAAATGTTCTTGTCGCGCTGCTTGATGAAGCACATGTTCACCATGCAGTGGCGCAAAAACTCATCGCTCACCCCAAGCTGAAAATTGCCACCTGCGCGCTGACCGAAAATGGTGCGTTACGGGTCTTAAACCTGCCCGGCTACAGCAGCTATGGGCTGGCGGGCTTCACCTCAGTACGCCACCAACTTGCGCAGCTTTGCGAAGACAAAGACCACGAATTTTGGCCCTGCGACGTCACCCTGAGAGACTTCTCAAAAGTCGACTGGAGCCGGGTAATGGGTCACAACCAAATTACCGATGCTTACTAGCTGGCGTTGGCGGTGGCACATAACGGGGCACTGGCCACATTGGACCACCGCGTGGCGTTAAGCGCCGTCAGCGGCGCTAAGGCAAAGCATTTGCATCTGCTGTAGCGCTGCCATTACCCGGCGAGTTCCGCGCGCATACCGTCAATCACACCCTTGTAATCCAGCTTGCCAAAAATGGCGCTGCCTGCCACAAAAGTGTCTGCGCCTGCAGCAGCGACGCGTGCAATGTTGTCCAGCTTGATGCCGCCATCAACTTCGAGCCGAATGTCCTTGCCGCTTGCATCAATGCGCTTGCGAATCTGCTCTATCTTGCGCAGGGCGCTATCAATAAATGACTGGCCGCCAAAGCCGGGGTTGACGCTCATGATCAAGATCAAATCGATGTCGTCGATCACCCAGTCCAGAACATCCAGGGTAGCTGCGGGGTTAAACACCAGGCCCGCTTTGCAACCCTTGGCCTTGATAGCCTGAATGCTTCGGTGCACGTGGCCTGATGCGTCGGGGTGAAAGCTGATGAGGTCAGCGCCTGCATCGGCGAACGCGGCGGCCAGCGCGTCAACGGGCTGCACCATCAAATGCACATCAATCGGCACTGCTGTGCCGTCGGCTTTTTTTGAATGTGGCTTGAGGGCTTGGCAGATCATGGGGCCAAACGTCAGGTTGGGCACGTAATGGTTGTCCATCACGTCAAAATGAATCCAGTCAGCGCCAGCGGCAATCACGGCTTTGACCTCATCGCCCAGGCGGGCAAAATCGGCTGACAGAATGGACGGAGCAATGCGGTAAGTGGGTTTGGAATTTGGTGGTGTGGAGCTCATGGCTTGAATTGTGCAACAAGCAACGCCAAACATCCTGCGGTTGTGTCCTGTCCTGTCCACCGGGCGCTGCCAGTTAACATGGCACAGCAACACCGAACACCATGCCGAAATACCAAATTACCTGCACCGTTACCCCACGCTATGTGCCTGAGCAGTCCTCGCCTGCGAATTCGGTGTTCGGTTTTGCGTACTCCGTCACCATCACCAACACCGGAGCGGTCACTGCGCAGCTAATATCGCGCCACTGGGAAATTGTTGATGCCAACGGCCACGTTGAAGAAGTCAAAGGCCTGGGCGTGGTGGGCCACCAGCCGCTGCTAAAACCCGGTGAATCGTTCCAGTACACGAGTGGTTCGCGCCTGCGCACTCCAACGGGGGCAATGCACGGCACGTACTTTTGCGTGGCCGAAGACGGCGAGCGCTTTGAAGCGCTGATTCCGATGTTTGTCCTTCAGGCCACTGGCGATGCGCCGACTGGCCGAACGCTGCATTGACCACCCATTGAAGCAAGCTCAAGAGGCCTCTATGTCGGAGCTGCGCACGCTGCTGAACGCCCTGGAGCCTGGCGCAGACCTGGCCAGCCGCCACGTGTGGCTGATTTCGCTTTTTAGCTGGCTGCGCGGCGACCAACAGTCGCCAGAAGCTGCCATTTCGCGGCTGCAAACGCTGATCGCGACTGTCAAAGCGCAGCCCGAGCTGCAAGCCCGCCTTAAAGCGTGGTGGCACACCTTGCGGCAGACAGTAGAAGTCACTACGCTGCTGGCTGATTTTGGGTTTGCGCCGCGCACCGCATTTTTCAGTGAACTGGCGGCCCGTTTGCGCAGGCAGTTGCTGCCCGGCACCCCCGAAACGGTTGACGCCGCCGAATTGTTCCCGATGGTTTCGCCCACCCGGTTCGATGCACTTTGGATGGCAGCGATTTCTGAAAGTCAAATTGCTGAACTGACAGAACTGCTGTCAAGCGATGTGGCGGCAGACACGCATGCCTGGCACCATGAAGTGATGGACGCGCTTACTTACTGCACCGCACAAATCAGGGCCACCGGTTTCGCGCCCGAACTGCGTTTGCGGATGAACGGCGCCAACGACGATGCGCGCGCGTTTCACCCGCTGGCCGATGACTTGAGCCAGCTACGCAACACATTTTTTGACCCCAACAGGGGGCCAGAAGAACTGCAAGCAGCTATTGCGCAGCTTCGCACGCGGCTGGAGGTCTGCCGCCAGGCAGTCAATAGTGTGTACACGCACCTGGAAGAAAACGGGATATCGGTGGGTATGGTGTTCATGCTGCGCCAATTGCGCGAGCGCATTGTGCGCGTGCGTGAGCTGCTGGACGCCCTCACCTCACACACACCCGCAGCGACTGCCATCAAGCTATTAAGCCGCCGCGTAACGATTGGCCAGGACAGCAAAAGCATAGGCACGCTAATTAGCACCAATTCAACCCTGCTGTCGGCCAAGATGAGCGAGCGCAGCAGCGAAGTGGGTGAGACCTACATAACGCGTGACCGGGCGGAGTACTTGGGCATGCTGGGCAAAGCCATGGGCGGCGGCGCTGTGACCGCACTGACCACGCTGCTCAAATTCACCGTCGCGGGGATTGGCCTGTCGGCTTTTTGGAGTGGTTTTGGTGCGGGCTTTGTATATGCGGGCAGTTTTATTTTGATCCAGTTGCTGCATTTCACGCTGGCCACCAAGCAACCCGCCATGACAGCGCCGGCCATGGCCGCGAAGCTTAAAGACATTGATTCAAGCACCGCGATTGAAGATTTTGTCGACGAAGTGAGCAACCTCGTGCGCTCCCAGGTGGCGGCTGTACTTGGTAATGTGCTGATGGTGGTACCCGCGGTGCTACTGGTGAATGTGGCCATTGTGCTGCTGCGCGGCCAGCCCATGCTCAATGCGCAAGAAGCCGCATATGTGCTGCACTCTTTGTCGCTGATTGGGCCAACGCTTTTTTGGGCAGCTTTTACGGGCCTGGTACTTTTTACGTCGAGCATGGTGGCTGGCTGGGTCGAAAACTGGTTTGTATTGCACCGCCTGGACTCGGCCATGCGCCACAATCCGCGCTTTACAAAAGTTCTGGGCGCGCAGCGCGCTGACCGTTGGGCCAGCTTTATGCGCATGAATGTGTCGGGCTTTGCATCAAATATTTCGCTGGGTTTTATGCTGGGTTTAATTCCTGCGTTTACCGCCTTTTTTGGGTTTGAGTTGGAGATGCGCCACGTCACACTGTCTGCGGGGCAACTCGCGGCCGCTGGCGCAGCGCTGGGCCTGGAGGCGTTTCGCTCAAGTGCCATCTGGTGGTGCGTTGCATCCATACCGCTAATAGGTGCGCTGAACTTGGGGGTAAGTTTTTACTGCGCTTTTCGCCTCGCTTTGCAGGCGCACAACGTCAGCGGCATTGACCGTGCGCGCATTCGCCGCGCCATTTGGGCACGCCTGTACAGCCACCCGCGCAGCTTTTTTATGCCAGAAAAGTAGCCGCGCGCTGCTTATCTACATCGCAATTAGTTACGACTGTCACGATTTTTGCTGACGCGATACGCGCCGCATTGCCAGTACCCTCATCTCATACGTTAATTGTGAACCTGGAGGGACAGAGAAATGCAAGACCTCCTCAACATTTGGTCAGAGTGGATCAAACCGTCAGCCGGGCTGGCCACCGTGCAGTGGTCGGTGCTGTTGGCCCTAGCGGCGGCGGCAGGGCATTTGGTGCAGCGCTACTCCGGGCTCCCAAAGGTCATCGGCTATTCGGTGGTCGGTGCGCTGGCTGGTTTTGCCGGCTTTACGGGCGCGCTGTGGCCACTCGAAGGCATTGGGCTTTTTCTGCTGGAGCTGGGCGTGGCGGTGGTGCTGTTTGAAGCTGGCGGGCGCATTTCTCTGCGCTGGTTTCGCCACAACCCAATGGTGCTGGTGCAAAGCCTGGTCGAATCCGGCCTTACTTTGATGGCGGTGTACTGGGCCATGAAATATATGGGCGTGCGTGAGGCTGTGGCGCAGCCGCTGGCCATGCTGGCCATGACCGCGTCCCCGGCGGTTCTGGCAAGGGTGCTGATTGATACGCGTGCCTCCGGCCCGGTGAGTGAACGCGCGATGGTGCTGTCAACGCTAAGCACGCTTTATGCGCTGCTGCTGTGCAGCGCCGCCGCCGGCATGCTGGGCAAGGGTGAAAAAGTGCTGGGGCCGGTCACCCTTACAGGTCAATTGAGCACCAGCTTTTTCCCGGTGCTGGTGGTGCTGGGCTTGTCGGTGGTGGTGGGGAGTGTGCTGGCGTTGGTGCTGCGCATGGCGCTGCGGGTAATGAGCCCGACCAGCGAGAACACCGCCATTTTGCTGCTGGCCGTGATTGCAGCGGGCGCGGCGCTGGCGGCGCACTTTGGTGGCTCGGCTGCATTGGCTGCGCTGCTGGGCGGCATGCTGCTCAAACAGCTCAATCCGCGCCCTTGGTCTTGGCCGAGGCAAATGGGCACAGCGTCAAGCATGCTGACCATGCTGATGTTTGTGCTGGTGTCGGTGGTGGCGGCGCAGGCAGACTGGGGCGGCCCGGTGGCAGCGCTGGTGGCGGTGCTGATTGTGGTGCGCGTAGCCGCCAAAATTGTGGGCACTGCGCTGGGCAATGTGGGCAGCGGGGCCAGTTGGCGACAAGCGCTGTGGGTGGGTTGTGCCATGTCACCGCTGTCGTCGGTTGCCCTGCTGCTGGTGTCTGGCTTTATCAGCGCTGACGCAGTGTTGGGCAAGCAAATCGCCAGCATTGCACTGCCCGCCATTTTGCTCATGGAAGTGTTTGGCGCGGTACTGGCCACACTGGCCATTACGCGGGCGGGTGAAAGCTCGCGACCACCCAAGCTGCAGCTGCAACCAGCCGTAAATGGCAGCAGCCAAAGGGGCGACTTGTGAGTCAGTCATTGAGCAGCCTGGAGCCGTTTGGCAAATCTGCTGCGTTGTCTTTAGGAGTTGAGCTGGAGCTGCAGCTCGTCAACACGCACGACTATGACCTCGCACCCTACGCAGAAGACATGCTGCGCCTGATGAAAAAAACGCCATTGCCCGGTGCGGTGGTGCCAGAGATGACATCCAGCATGATTGAAATATCGACCGGCGTGTGCAATTCGCCTTCTGAAGTGCTCGGGCAATTAACGCAAATCCGCGATGCGCTGGTTAAAAGCGCCGACAAGCTCAACATCGCAGTGGTGGGCGGCGGCACGCACCCGTTTCAAAAGTGGCACGAACGGCGTATTTACGACAAACCGCGCTTTAAAGAGCTGGGCGAGCTGTATGGCTACCTGTCCAAACAGTTCACGATATTTGGCCAGCACGTGCATGTAGGCTGCCCAGACGCTGATACCGCGCTGCTAACGCTGCACCGCATGTCGCGCTACATTCCGCACTTTATCGCGCTGTCGGCGTCCAGCCCGTTTGTGCAGGGGCAAGACACGGCATTTGACTCGGCACGGCTCAATTCAGTTTTTGCGTTTCCGCTGTCGGGGCGCGCCCCGTTTGCGCTGACCTGGGCTGATTTCACGGTGTATTTTGACAAAATGACGCGCACTGGCGTGGTCAAAAGCATGAAGGATTTTTACTGGGACATTCGTCCAAAACCTGAATTTGGCACGATTGAAATTCGCGTGTTTGACACGCCGCTTACTGTGACGCGTGCCGCGGCGTTGTCGGCGTTTGTGCAGTCGCTAGCGGCGTGGTTCATGCAAGACCAGCCCTTCATGCCGCAGGAAGACGACTATCTGGTCTATACCTACAACCGCTTTCAGGCCTGCCGTTTTGGGTTGGATGCCGCTTATGTTGACCCAGCCACTGGCCAGCACATGCTGCTGCGAGACCATATTTTGCTGACGCTGCGGCAAATTGAAAAACATGCAGACGTTATGGGATGCAGCTCGTTTTTGCACATGCTGCAAAGCAGTGTGGCGCGCGGTGAAAACGACGCCCGCTGGCTGCGCGAAAAACAAGGCGAAGAGGCGCTGCTGGCCGAGGTGGTGCGCCAGGCGGCGCAGCGGTTTAGGGGCGATGCGGCGCATGGCCAGGGTTGAATTGATCTGATGTGACCTGGTCGGCCTGGCATGTATTCTTGGGGTATGAACGAGTTCGACCTTATCAAGCAGTACTTCAGCCGCCCTACCCAGCGCGCGGCGCTTAGCGGTGGCGACGATTGCGCACTGCTTGACCCTGCGCCTGGAACGCAACTCGTAATCTCCAGCGACATGCTCGTCGTTGGCCGCCACTTTTTTGCAGATGTCAGCCCTTTTAGCCTTGGCCACAAAGCATTGGCAGTGAATTTGAGCGACCTGGCGGCCTGCGGTGCAACGCCGGTGGCCTTCACGCTGGCGCTGAGCCTGCCGCACATTGACATCGCTTGGCTGCAGGCGTTCTCTGACGGCCTGTACGCGCTGGCCGACGCCCACGGCTGCGAGCTGATTGGCGGCGACACCACGCAAGGCCCGCTCAATATTTGCATCACCGTCTTCGGCGAGGTGCCGCGCGGGCGCGCCCTGCTGCGGCGCGGTGCGCAGGTAGGTGACGACATTTACGTCAGCGGCACGCTGGGCGACGCACGCTTGGCACTCGATGCGTTGCAGGGCCGCATCAACTTGCCAGCCGATGTGCTGGCAGCAGCCCGGCTGCGGCTGGAGCTTCCCACGCCGCGCGTGACACTGGGCACAGCGCTGCGGGGCGTTGCCACGTCGGCGATTGATATCAGCGACGGTCTGGCGGGTGACTTGGGGCACATCCTGAAAGCGTCTGGCGTGGGCGCGCGGGTAGATGCTGACATTACTATTGATTTAATAGCTGCTTGCGCCCATATTCATTGGGCTATAGGCCAATTTGACTATAAAAAGCAGTTAAAAACGGTGTTTTCAGGTGGTGACGACTACGAATTGGCCTTTACAGCGCCGCCCGCAGTAAGGGACGCGGTTCAAGCTGCGTCCGCCAGCAGCCAAACGCCCGTCACGCGAATTGGTGTGGTGCAGGTCGAGCCAGGCTTGCGGTTGTTTGACACCGGCGGCCAGCCCATCACAACGCCGTTCGAGTCGTTTGACCACTTTGCTGTGTGAAAAACACAGGAAGTTAAAATCTAGGGTTTCCCCTTCTCCTTACCCCCCATCCCCATGAGTGCTTTTAACGAAGAACGTGTGCTGTCCGTCCACCACTGGACCGACAAATTATTTACCTTCACCACCACCCGCGACGAGTCGATGCGCTTTAGCAATGGCCACTTCACCATGATTGGCCTCAAAGTCAACGACAAGCCGCTCTTGAGGGCCTACAGCATTGTCAGCGCCAACTACGAAGACCACCTGGAGTTTTTAAGCATCAAAGTGCCAGACGGCCCACTGACTTCACGCCTGCAGCACATCGTGGTTGGCGACACGGTCATCGTCGGTAAAAAGCCCACCGGCACGCTGCTGATCGACTATTTGCTGCCCGGCAAGCGCCTGTATTTGCTTTCCACCGGCACGGGGCTGGCACCGTTCATGAGCATCATCCGTGACCCCGAAACCTACGAAGCGTTTGAGCAAGTGGTGCTGGTGCACGGCGTGCGCGAAAAAGACGAGTTGGCCTACCACGACCTGGTCACCGAGCATTTGCCCCAGCACGAGTTTTTGGGCGAAATGATAGCCAAACAATTGTTGTACTACCCCACAGTGACGCGCGAGTCCTACCGCACGATGGGCCGGGTAACTGACCTGATGGAGTCAGGCCAGATGTTTGAGGACTTGAAACTGCCCGCGCTGGACGTAGCAACCGACCGCGTGATGATTTGCGGCAGCCCGCACATGCTCAAGGATTTGAAAGTCATGCTGGAGGGCAAAGGCTTTAAGGAAGGCACAACCTCCAAGCCTGGCGATTTTGTGATTGAGCGGGCATTTGCTGAGAAATAGTCGCTTATTTTAAGTAATATCGGCCTATAGCCAAACAAATACGGGCGCAAACAGCTCCTTATTTAATAGCAAATGATACAAAGACAAAATCAGGCCTGCTGCCAAGCGGCAGCATCGCGGCATCGATTGTCAACTGTTGGTTTGCCCTGACTGACCGTTCAGCCTGCAAGAACGCGCCAACGCTACGCGCGATGAGGCGGCGCGAAATTCAGCGCCTCAGCCAAGACTACAAAGTAGCTGTTCTGATAGAGCGCCGCAGCGACGTTTTATAGCGCTAGAAATTTTGACCAACGAGATAACCAAAAATTATCCCGCCATGAATTCTTGTCATTTCACTTGGTCGTGACGCTTGCATAGCATCGCGCCAGCCAAATGAGCCATTCTGGTGTTCATCTGTTTGTTGGTTGTTTTTATTTAGTTCAAATGCAGGAATCCCACACCATGAAATCCGTGATCCTTTTAACGGCCGCCTCCTTGTTGACGTTCAACGCAGCAGCGCAAGTAGCAGCTGCACCTGTCGATCCTTCAGCCTTCCTCAATCAGTTTGAATCTACGTTCGGTAAGTTCGAGGGCTACCGACGCTCTGGCGCGAAAGGTATCTGTGCGGTGGGCGAATTTGTGGGCACGGCGGACGCACGCGCCCTGTCAACCGCCACAGCGTTCAGCGGCAGACCCGTCCCGGTGGTGGTGCGCTTTTCGGTTGGGGGTGCCAACCCAAAGGCACCTGACAACACCAAATCCCAACGCAATATGGCCTTGCAGTTCAATCTGCCAGCGGGCGAGCAATGGCAAATGGGCAACATTTCTTCACCCGTTTTCGGCGCTTCGTCGCCGCAGCAGTTCATCGCCCTGCTGGCCTCGCGCGAGCCAGACCCCGCAACCAAACAAGCCGATCCAGCCAAGGTAAAGGGATTCAACGACGCCAACCCGGAAGTGCTGCTGCTGGGCAAACACTTTGCGTCGCAACCCGTACCTGCCAGTTTTGGCAGCGTGAACTATTGGGGTGTACATGCTTATGGGTTTATCAACGCCCGGGGCGCAAAGCAGTTTGGCAAATGGGTTTTTGAGCCCGTAGCAGGTCTGCAAGGACTAAGCGATGACGAGGCAAAGGCCAAAGGTGCCAGCTTCTTGTTTGACGACCTGCGCCAGCGCGTCAAAGATGGCAAAGTGGCCTTCAACTTCAATCTTGAGTTGGCCCAACCGGGCGACAAACTAGACAGCGCAACAGTGCCGTTGCCAGACGGCCGCAAGAAGGTCAACCTGGGCACTTTAAAAGTTACCTCTGTGTCTGAAGATGGCGGTGGCCCTTGCCTGACGATTACCTATAACCCAATGGTCATGCCTAAAGGTGTCGAGGCCTCTGCGGACCCTATGTTGCCAGCGCGCGCAGCGCCATACGCCATTGGTCTGGGCAGACGCCTTACCGAAGGGGCCAAGCAGCAGTAACGAGGTCTAGGAGCCTGGGCCCGGCGCTTTTGCGGCACCTACCCGCAAATTTGCGGCAGTATGGTAGTTATTGGATCTTTAGCTGGCGCGAGCGCTAAAAGTCAGGCCAAACATCACCCGCGCCCGGGGCTGCCTACGCCGATAAGACGCGACCCAAGCTTGCACTATCAGGTCTGAATGGAAGGCGTGGCAACCCCCACGCGACTCCAATCGTGCGCCGTGAGCAAGTCGATCACGAACTTTTGGCTTGGCGTGACGGGCCGCTCGGCTTGCAGAAAAACGCCAACAGTGCGCTCGATCGGGCAGTCGGAGGTCAATGCATAAGCCAGGTTCGCTGCCCGTGCAATAGACAGCGGCATAAAGGCAACACCGAAGTCAGCGCGCACAAAGCTTTGAATCCAGTCCTCACGCTCTGATTGCTGCACCGTGTCCAGGTCAACGCCGCGCTGATCCAGCAGATGTCCGATGTAAGTAGAGTATTCGCACAGCATCCGTTCGCAGTAGTGCTCGCGGTGAAGCTCCGCCATGGTGATGTGACCGCGGCCGTTAAAACGATGGTCGCCGCCAAAAGCCACCACATAGTGCTCTTGGAAGAGCGTAGCAACCTTGAACCGCTTGGAAATCTCAAAAGGAGTACACATGACGCCCAGATCGATGTCGCCGCGGTCAAGCGCGTCCGTTAACGATTCAAAACTGCCTTCGTGAAAGCTCATATCGATAACGCCTTGCCCAGCCTGGCCCTCCATGAATCCGGGCAACAGCTGTTCAAAGTCGATTGTGCACATCACCCCCACACGCACGACTTCCTTTTGCTCGCGGGTAAAGCGGCCCGCCAGTTCGCGGGCCTGGTTCGTGCTGTCGTAGATCTGCCGGAAATTCGGCAGCATGACGCTACCAAGCTCGGTGAGTTGCACAGTATTTTTGGCGCGGTCAAAGAGTCGACCACCCACGGTTTCTTCTAGTCTTTGGATCGCCTTGGTCAGTGCCGGTTGCGAAATGAACGAACGTTCCGACGCTCGCGTGAAATTAAGCGTTTCGGCCAGAGCCAGAAAATAGCGTATCTGATAAAGCTCCATAACGTCGTTTTACGGCCTCAAAAATTACAAAAACCAAGATAACCAAAGCTTATCACGGCATGAATTCTTGTCATTTCCCTTGGTAACGCGGCTTGCCTAGGATAGCGTCCATCGAGCGAGCCAAACGATACAGCAACTGCCCTACATGGCCGTAAGGGCTCGTCGATTACAAGTGCCACCTGCAAAGGTGTCATCGTTCTCGCCACACAACTGCTTATTTTTTATCTGGAGCAAAGCATATGAAGAAATTTCACACCGTAAGCCTGTTATTAGCCTCTTTGGTGCTGTCTGTTGCTGGGGCAACGCATGCCCAAGGCACCGGACAATCGCGCGAGATGGTGAAAATGGATCGCAACACGTTCCTGTCGATGTATAACTTTAACTCCTACACCAACGAGTGGACACTGAAGTCCGGTATGCTGCCGCCCCAAGGCGTAAAGTCACGTGAAGAAATCATCTCCATGCGCGACGAGTTCCTGTCCATGAATGTATGGAACGAATATGCGTCGGCATTTGAACCTGTGAAGGATGGCAAGCGCCGGGACATGATGAGCACCGTGATGCGCGATCAACTCCAACGCGAGGCTCTAATGTTTAATATGACGCACCGTTTCGACGAAGCCATGAGCGTTTGGGTAAAAATCAGGAAGTAATGTAAGGAGCTTGGCTGCGCCAGCGAGGCGAGTACCTCACGGATCTGCCCTCAAAAGGAGCACATGCGCAAACGCAAGCGCTGCAGCAAGCATTGGCCGAAGTAATTCACCATCTTTTAACGGAGATGGTGAATTTTTTTGGCGTGTTCTCAATGGTTTGTTGAGAAACCTTAGCTATAAATCCGGCAGGACAAAAACAGTGAGTTTTGCCTTTCTTTGGTCTATTCGCTGAAAAGCCCCTGAGAGCAACCCGCGCAGTCTTATCCGGGCAACCTCTCACAGTTGGTTATCCGGAACCAGGGGCCCCAGCAACCACTGCTTGAGCTGGGTCAACGGTGAGATGTCAGGTTCGCTGGTGTAGATTTTCTCCTTTCCGCTGTCGTCGATATCTACCCACTCCAGCCCTTGCCCTGTTGCGGCAAGACGTACTTGCCAGGCACTTTTGGTGCGGTCCAGATCAATCACCTGCAATAACTCCAGAGCAAGCGGCTTGCTGTCGATGATTGAACCAAGCTCTGTGTTGATGGTGGCTGATCGGGGGTCGAAATTCATGGATCCGATGAAAACAAGCTGCTTGTCAATGACCAATGCCTTGGAGTGCAACCGTCCCAGACTCTCGCCAAAATGAAACATTTTCTGGTTGCGCTTGACGCGCATACCGCTTACCTCATAAAGCTCGATGCCCATGCGCAGCATTTCCTCGCGGTAGCGGCTGTAGCCAATGTGCACCAAAGGCTCGTCAGTCGCGCCTAAAGAATTTGTCAGGACAGTGACCTTGACGCCGCGCTCGCGAAGCTGGCGTAACAACACCAATCCCTTGGTGCCCGGAACGAAGTATGGTGAACAAATCACAACTTCCTTCAACGCTTTCATCATGGGCTCGATGATGTTGTAGGTCACGCTGGTCTCCAGCCACTCGCCGCCCACCGCCCCTTCAAACGGCTTGTCGGGGTAGTCAGCAAATGCATAAGCCTCACCCCACAACAGATTGAGTCGTCCATCACGTAGCTCGTCGCGCAGTGGGCCATAGCCCAAAATATCTTTCGCTGGCATTTGCATGAGGTTTTGTGTCTGCTCAGGGTGAGTTACCCGATCAAAATAAGCTCTTGCCTGGTCTGCCGTTAACTCAGAGCGCGCGATATTTTGCAGTGGATAAACCGGCTCACTGTTCCAGTAACGATCAAACAGAAAAGCCAAAGGATCGATCAGTTTTCCCACCGTAAAAGCATCCAGATCAATAAAGTTATCCATCTCGCTGCGAAGAAAATACGGATTGGCAACATTACGCCCTCCGATGATGGCAGTGACACCGTCAGCGATGAACAACTTGTTGTGCATGCGATGGTTGAGTCGCTTCCAGTCACCAGTGGCTGCCAAAAACCGGCCTGCTGGCCCGCTGCCTCTGGCACAACAAAAGGGGTTGAACAGTCTTACCTCAACATTGGGGTGAGCCAAAAAGCTCATGAACAATTCATCATGACCGCCGGTATAAAGGTCGTCAATCAACAAGCGTACGCGTACCCCGCGCAAGGCAGCGTCGCGCAGAGCGCGCAGCAGCATTCGACCCGTCTCGTCCTTCTCAAAATGGTAGTACTGCACATCAAGTGACACGGTTGCCAATTGGGCTAATTGCAAACGAGTGTCATAGGCGAAAGGCCCCAGTGGCAACAACCTGAAACCCGAGTGCTGATTTTCAGGCGTGCTCGCTGTAACGATTTTCCCTAACGGCGTGCTGGAACTGCTGGGAATGGCAAAGGATTCGATGGTCGTTCGATTCAGCTTTGGCAAAGGTGTGGCACACCCCGACAGCACCACAGCGAGGACTACCGCCAAAAGTACGTAGAAAAGACGGTAAGTTGGGGTAAAGCAATGGTTGAACAACATGTGCAAGCTGGGCGCAACCTGCCGCGAGATAGTTAAAAGTCGGCCAAGTATGCAAAGGTTAAAAGTGTTCGACATGTGCTAACTCCAAGAACAGTTGGTATTTAAGAACTCATGGCCTGACTTAAAGAACGTAGGCAACTCCATCCGACGATCTGCGCAGTTGTCAGGCCGCTTCAACGCGCTCTGAGAGAAGAGGAGTCTCTTCTGATGGATTCGCGCACCTCATCCAACTGCGTAGCCATCCATTGCGCGCTGTGCATAGGCGATTGCGTGCCGCATTGAATCCAATAGGGTTTCCCACTCATGCTGCTTTTTGTGGCTCCTACAGAGACGAAATTCTCAGCCGTACTTAGGAGCTGCTTATCGAGCATGTAGCGATACTTCTTTTCAAGGTGAGCGCGCGCCTCAGCCGCTGAATGCCAAGAACCGTTGCGTTGAAAGCGACATCCAGAAACGCCTAAGCGCGTGAGGAGCTGTTCGATTTCGGCTGCTCCGACAGGGTTGAGCTCAACGCCAAGTGTTGACGTCGAATAGGAAAATCCCGAAGCAAACATCAGCGCAAAGATCGCTTTGATTGAAACTTTGAATTGCATAGCTAACGCAATGATGACGCAATGATGACCAAAAATAGACCGTCGCACGAAGCATAGGACGCCACATGACATTGTCAGCTTGTTGTGTTGCTTCGCCAGCATTCCCAACAGCCACGAATCGATAATAAATTTATGGTGCCATCAAAATATTTATCACCAGAAGTACGCTTGCCTGTTAAATCGAGTCTGACAATCCACTAGCTGGGTTGAAGCGCGGGGAATAACGGCGTCAGGCAATCGCTGCACGAGAAAAACTCAAGCGAGAAAGCTACACGTCTCGGTAAGCGCAATTAGCGCGATCTGAGCTGATAGAAATCCCAAGGCGACATCGCCAATGACAAAAAACCTGCCACCATGCCCAAGATGACGTGAACGAATAAGCGAATCAATGGAATCAACAATCGTGCGTGAACGCAAAATTGTTGAGGCTTTTAAGTTTGCATCGAGAAATTTGAGTCCGTTGCGGCCCCGCAGCTCGCAACCATGCGGCAACAAAAATGCAGGACGCCTTCCTGCGCTTTTTCATGCGAGCGAGACTTCATCACCACATGATTTTCATACGCATCGTCTGTAAGAACTTCTTGCACCAACTTACCAATCAATCAGGTGGAAACCAAATTGTTTTTTATAAGTTAGTCGTCACAAGGAAATATACGTGGGAATGTTGAAAGGTAAAACGGCGCTGGTAACAGGCTCCACCAGCGGCATTGGGCGCGGCATTGCAGAGCATCTGGCATCGCTAGGTGCAAATATTGTTTTGAATGGCTTTGGCGACGCACTGGAAATTGAAGCTTTGTGCGTTCAAATCAGCAAAAATTTTGGCGTGCAGGTGCGCTACGACAGCGCAGATTTGTCTGACCAACAGCAAATTGAAAGCATGATGGCAAATGCTATGGAAGAGTTTGGTGGCATTGATATATTGGTGAACAACGCTGGCATTCAATTTGTTGACCAGTCGATGAGTTTCCAGTCGAAAAATGGAACGCCATATTGGCAATCAATCTGAGCGCGACCTTTCATACGGTACGACTGGCTCTGCCGGCAATGAAGGCCAAGAAATGGGGGCGAATCATCAACATTGCGTCTGCTCACGCTCTGGTGGCCTCGCCTTACAAAAGCGCATACGTTGCCGCTAAGCATGGTATTGCAGGGTTTACCAAAACGGTTGCCCTGGAGGTTGCGGAGCTTGGTATCACCATGAAGGCCGTCTGCCCGGGATATGTGCGGACACCGCTCGTTGAAAAGCAGATTCCCGACACTGCAAAGGCGCGCGGCATAACGCCTCAACAGGTTATCGATGATGTTTTACTCAAAGCACAACCCACCAAAAAATTTGTTTCGATAGAACAGGTTGCCCAGTTCACAGGATTCCTGGCGAGCGACGCGGCGGCCTCCATCACAGGCGCTGTCTTACCGATTGATGGTGGTTGGACTTCACAATAAAAGTGAGAACAATATGACAAAAAAGAACAGCGTTATTGGCCAAACCGTCCTGGTTTTGCAAGGTGGCGGGGCATTGGGTGCGTACCAGCTCGGCGTGTATCAGGCTATGCATGAAGCGGGTGTCGAACCGGACTGGGTAGTTGGCACCTCTATTGGCGCCATCAACGGCGCCATCATCGCGGGCAATCATCCATCCAAACGCATGGAGCGATTGCATGCCTTTTGGGATCGCATGGAGAGTCACAAAGGCAATCCGCTTGCGCCATGGATAGAAATTTTTGGAAGATCGTTACAGAATGCCTGCACCATTTCAAACGGAATCCCAGGTTTTTTCGAACCCAATCGCGCTGCCATCTTTGGGCAGTACGCGAAAGTTGGCATTGAAAAAGCGTCCTACTACAGCACATCTCCCCTGGCCGAGACGCTCGACTCGCTTATTGACTTTGACTACCTGCAATCCAAAAAAACGCGTCTGACGGTCGGCGCTGTAAATGCAAATACCGGCGCAATGCGGTACTTTGACAACACCAAAGACCGCCTGACCGTTGATCACGTGTTGGCATCCGGCGCGCTGCCTCCGGCTTTTGGGGCTATCAGAATTGATGGCGAACCCTACTGGGATGGCGGCATTTACTCTAATACCCCGCTAGAGGTGGTCCTTGAGGACAACCCACGCCGAGACTCAACCGTTTTTACGGTGCAGTTGTGGAGTCCAGACGGCCCTGAGCCACAGTCGCTGTGGGAAATCAATGCTCGACTCAAGGATATTCAATTTTCCAGCCGAGCCAATAGCCATATCGAGCGGCAGCAGCAAATACACAGGCTGCGACACATCATTCGTGAAATGAGCAGAATGATGCCGCCCGCTTTGCGCGACAAGGCTGAAATGAAAGAGCTCAGTGCGTGGGGCTGCGGAACCACCATGCATGTCGTTCGAATGCTAGCGCCGCGGCTAGAGGGTGAGGACCACACGAAAGATATCGACTTCACAGCGCGTGGTATCCGTGCACGTTGGGATGCTGGCTACACCGACGCGCAGCTTGCCATCGCCGAAGCGCCCTGGTCAGAGCCAACCGATCCCCGTGAGGGCCTGGTGATTCACAACTATGAGTCTTCATGCTTGTGAATCACGCTGGTGAAACGGCGCTAAATCCGCGCCAAATAGTGATCGTCGGGGGCGGGTTTGCAGGCGCGACCCTTGTGCGTTCGCTGCAACATAAGGTGCCAGCAGATTGGCGGGTTGTGTTGGTTGGCGAAGAGAGCTACACCACCTTCAATCCGATGCTGGCGGAGGTCGTGGGCGCGTCCATCTTCCCCGAGCATGTGGTGGCACCGCTGCGGGAACTTGTGTCCGTCTCAAGCGGGCATCGATTCATCATGGGAACCGTATCCGCAGCAGATACCGCAGCCAAAACCATCACTTGCAGTAGCCTTGCTGGTGAAATGACGCTGACGTACGAGCATCTGGTGTTGGCGTTTGGTAACCGCACCAGGCTAGATTTCATTCCAGGAATGGCAGAGCACGCCCTGCCACTCAAAACTATTGGCGACGCACTGGAAATTCGGAACGTCGTGCTAAGGCGGCTAGCACAAGCAGAGCTTGAAACCGACCCCATCGAACGCACTCGGCTGGTTCATTTTGCGGTTATCGGCGGTGGCTTTTCTGGCGTTGAAGAGGCGGGTGAACTGGTAGATTGCCTGCGAAGCATTCAGCGTTACTACCCGCGCGTGAAAGCGGCTGACATTGTCGTCACGCTCGTACACGACACACAGCAACTGCTGCCCGAGCTGCCAGCAGCACTGGGGTTGGCGGCAAAAATATCTCTTGAGGAACGCGGGGTGCGTGTCTTGATGGCAGAGCGTGCAGCCTCGATACGCGCCGACGGCATTTCGCTTGCCAATGGGGTCCAGCTGGAAACTCGCACGGTGATTTGTACTGTTGGCACGCGGCCTAATGCGCTGGTCGATACGTTCTCGCTTCCTCACGATCGTGGGCGCATCGTGGTTAAAGCAGATATGTCCCTTGCAAACCACAAAGGCCTTTGGGCCTTGGGCGATTGTGCACTGGTGCCCAACGCGCGCAATGGCACGGCGTCGCCCCCCACCGCACAATTTGCGGTTCAGCAGGCACAGTTGCTCTCAAAAAATATCTTGAGTGTGATTTTTCAACGTCCGACACAGCCGTTTGACTACCTGGCGCGCGGCTCGATGGCTGCGATCGGACACATGAAAGGTGTTGCCGCGCTACCAGGGCTGTATCTAAGTGGCTTGCTTGCCTGGTTGTTATGGCGTGCATATTACTTGTCGCAGATGCCTACCTTTGGGCGCAAGCTGCGTATTTTTGTAGAGTGGACTTGGGGAATGTTCTTTCCGGCTGACATCACCCATTTCCGTTTTACGCGCAGCAAAGACAGGTCGGGAAGATAACGCTGTGACCACCACCGTTTTTTTGCTGGCCATGGTTTTAGCTACTGCAATGGGTTTTGCAGTGCAGCGTGGTGCAACATGCACAGTAGCCGCAGTCGACGAAGTCATCAGCAAAAGGCGCGCGCATCGGCTGCTCGCCATGATGGAGGCTTCAGTATGGGTTTTGGGCGGATTGCTTCTTGCCAAAGCGATGGGCGGGCATATGAACCTTATGCCTGCAGGTTATACCGTTTCGTCATCGGTATTTTTCGGCGCCATTCTTTTAGGGTTAGGCGCAGCCGTAAATGGTGCATGTGTATTTGGTGCGATAGCCCGCCTAGGCTCTGGTGACTGGTCTTACAGCCTGACGCCAGTGGGTTTTTATATTGGTTGCCTGCTCGCACATCCACCTGGCGTGAAAGCAATGATGCCGCGCGTGGTGGCACCATCCGCCGTTTTGGATGCACCTATCGGCCTGCTCTTTCTGATTGTGGTCTGGATATTTTTCCGAATTACCTGGTCACTGCGATTGCTAAGTATGGAAAGTCTTGGGTCGGGTATTTTTCGCATGCTGTGGGCTCCCCATGCGGCGACCTTGGTGATCGGGTTCAGCTTTGTTGGACTGCTCTATCTTGTCGGGCCATGGACCTACACCGAGGTTTTGGCCGAATGGTCAGGTACGGAGATTGCGCTGGATTTATCTCGCACTTTACTTTTTTTAGCGCTTCTTGCTGGAGCGGTCTGGGGTGGACGAACTGCCGCACGATTCAAACCTACGCGCCTGACAATTAAGTCGAGCGTGCGATGCTTAAGCGGCGGGTTGTTAATGGGCACGGGCAGTTTGTTGATCCCAGGTGGTAACGACGGGCTAATTCTTGTTGGTATGCAGTTGCTGTCTCCCTATGCTTGGGTTGCATTCGTCACGATGTTTGTCACCATCGCTTTTTTCCTAAAAGGCCAGTCGCTGCTACGCAACTAAAGATTTATGAGGTGATTGCGTAGTTCCTGTGAGCTGCAAGTTTATTAAATGCGCTTTCAAATACGGCACGCCGTCCAAGCCTAGAGATTTTGTGATTGAGCGGGCATTCGCCGAGAAATAATCACTAATTTTAAGTCATACTGGCCTGTAGCCCAATAAAAACAGCCTTTAGCAGCTATTTATTTAATAGCACATAACGTAAAGATCCCGCCGTATTTGCTACAAAGCGTCAGCATTTCCACTGTCGATTACCTTGTGTCTTGAGTCTTACCGCCTGAAGAATGGCGGCGCTGGCAACCCGCGATAATGTAACTTCAACAAGAAAAAGGGCCGTCTATGATTTTGGTTACTGGGGGAGCGGGTTTTATTGGTTCTAACTTTGTGCTGGACTGGCTCGCGCCAGAAACTACCCAGACCGAAGGCGTGGTGAACCTGGACAAGCTCACTTACGCAGGCAATCTCCGAAACCTGGACGCGCTAACGGGCAACCCACTGCACCACTTTGTTCACGGCGATATTGCAGACACTGACTTGGTTGGCAAATTGCTTAGTGACCACCAGATCAGTGCTGTGGTGCACTTCGCAGCTGAAAGCCATGTCGACCGCTCCATTCACGGCCCCGAAGACTTTATTCAAACCAATATTGTCGGCACGTTCCGGCTGCTAGAGGCGGTTCGCGCCTACTGGGGCGCGCTACCCGAGCCCCGAAAATCAGCTTTTCGCTACCTGCATGTGTCCACTGACGAGGTATATGGCTCGCTTGCCGCCAACGACCCACCGTTTACCGAGACCAAAACCTATGAGCCCAACAGCCCGTACAGCGCCAGCAAAGCCGCCAGCGACCACTTGACCCGCGCCTACCACCACACCTACGGCCTGCCAGTGCTCACCACAAATTGCAGCAACAACTACGGCCCGCTGCATTTTCCTGAAAAGCTCATTCCGCTAATGATTGTGAACGCGCTGGCGGGCAAGCCCCTGCCCGTGTACGGTGACGGCATGCAAATCAGGGACTGGCTTTATGTAAGCGACCACTGCAGTGCTATCCGCCGCGTGCTAGAAGCGGGCAAGCCTGGCGAGGTGTACAACATCGGCGGCTGGAACGAAAAACCCAACATCGACATCGTCAAAACCATCTGCAGTCTGTTGGATGAAATGCGTCCCAAATCCAGCGGCAGCTACGTTGACCAAATCACCTACGTCAAAGACCGCCCCGGCCACGACCGCCGGTACGCAATCGACGCCAGCAAAATCCACCAACAGCTGGGCTGGAAACCGCAAGAAACTTTTGACACCGGTATCCGTAAAACTGTCCAGTGGTACTTGTCGAACGCTGGCTGGGTTGAGCAAGTGCAAAGCGGCAGCTACCGTGAGTGGGTTGCCAAGCAATACAAAACCGCCGCAGCATGAAAATTTTGTTGTTCGGCAAAAACGGTCAGGTCGGCTGGGAGCTGCAGCGCAGCCTGGCCCCACTGGGCGAGGTGATTGCGCTTGACCGCCACAGCACCGAGTACGGCGGCCTGCCAGTCAGCGGAGACTTCTTAAACCCCGACGCTGTGGCCAACACAGTGCTCACGCTTCGGCCAGATGTGATTGTCAACGCCGCCGCTTACACCGCAGTCGACAAAGCCGAGTCTGACAGCACAGATGCATACACAATTAATGCTCTAGCGCCCGTATCTATTGCGCAAAAAGCTATGAAAATAGGAGCGTTGCTGGTTCACTACTCCACCGACTATGTTTTTGATGGAACTCCGGGCAAGCCGTGGCAAGAGAGCGACACGCCCCGCCCACTCAGCGTCTACGGTGCCAGCAAGCTAGCGGGTGAGCAAGGCATTGTTGCCAGTGAATGCAAGCACTTCATATTTCGAACCAGCTGGGTGTACGCAGCACGCGGCGGCAACTTTGCCAAAACCATGCTGCGACTGGCCCAGGAGCGCGAGACGCTATCAGTTATCAATGACCAAACCGGCGCACCTACTGGGGCAGAACTTTTGGCCGACGTCACCGCTCACGCATTGCGCAGCACCCTGCACACCACAGAGTCCAGTGGCATTTACCACTTGGCAGCGGCGGGTAGCACCACCTGGCACGGTTACGCACAACACATTTTTGCTTTGGCGCGCAAACATGGCGTTGTCCTCAAGCTGGACGACGCGCAGCTCAAGGCCATTTCAACGCTGGACTACAAGACGGCAGCGCAGCGACCGCTCAATTCAACCCTCAATTGCGAAAAGTTAAAATCGATTTTTGGATTGCAACTGCCGCATTGGGCTTTGGGCGTAGAGCGCATGTTGGCCGAAACACTTTGACCGCTCCTGAACTTGACCTCAAAACCAAAAACATGACCCAACGCAAAGGCATCATCCTCGCTGGCGGCTCCGGCACAAGGTTGCACCCGGCCACGCTTGCACTTAGCAAGCAGCTCTTGCCGGTGTACGACAAACCGATGATTTATTACCCACTGAGCACGCTGATGCTCGCGGGCATAAAAGACATTTTGATCATCAGCACACCGCAAGACACACCGCGCTTCACCCAACTGCTGGGCGACGGTGCGCAGTGGGGTTTGAACATCCAGTACGCGGTACAGCCCAGCCCCGATGGCCTTGCGCAAGCATTCATTATTGGCGACCAGTTTCTGGGCAACGCCCCAAGTGCTTTGGTGCTGGGCGACAATATTTTTCATGGTCACGACTTTGCGCAACTCCTTGGAGGCGCTGACGCGCAAACCCACGGCGCTACTGTGTTCGCGTACCACGTACAAGACCCGGAGCGTTACGGAGTCGTCGCGTTTGACGCAAACGGCAAAGCCAACAGTATTGAAGAAAAGCCACTCAAACCCAAAAGCAACTACGCCGTTACTGGTCTGTACTTTTACGACAACCAGGTGGTGGACATTGCCAAAGCCGTCAAGCCCAGCGCGCGCGGCGAGCTTGAAATTACCGCCGTGAACGACGCTTACTTGCAGCGCGATCAGCTCCAAGTTCAAATTTTGCAGCGTGGCTACGCGTGGCTGGACACGGGCACCCACGAAAGCCTGCTGGAGGCCAGCCAGTTCATTGCCACGCTTGAGCACCGTCAAGGGCTAAAAATTGCGTGCCCAGAAGAAATTGCGTGGCGAAACGGTTTTATCTCGGCCGAACAGTTTGAAAAGCTGGCGCAATCGCTCCTTAAAAACGGCTACGGCCAATACATGTTGCGTATCTTGCGGGAAGGTATTTCGATTTGAAAGCCACATCCACTGCGATTCCTGACGTGCTTATCATCGAGCCCAAAGTGTTCGGCGACAGTCGCGGATTTTTCTACGAGAGCTTCAACCAGGAAGCGTTTAACCAGGCCACTAGCACCAACGTGCAGTTTGTGCAAGACAACCACAGCCGCAGCGCCAAAGGCGTTTTGCGCGGCCTGCACTACCAGCTGCCCCCATTTGCACAGGGCAAGCTGGTACGCGTGGTGCGGGGTGCAGTCTGGGACGTGGCGGTTGACATTCGCAAAAGCTCGGCAACATTCGGCAAGTGGGTTGGCATAGAGCTGAGCGAGGACAACAACAAGCAGTTTTGGATACCGCCAGGATTTGCGCACGGCTTTGTTGTGCTCAGCGAAACAGCCGACTTCCTGTACAAAACCACGGCTTACTACTCACCAACCCACGATCGCGGCATTCGCTGGGACGACCCTGGCATAAACATCGTATGGCCGGATACCGGCGCTCCGCCGCTGTTATCGGCAAAAGATGCTGCAGCAAAATTGCTCAGCGAGTCCGAGACTTTCGGCTAGATGCAGAATTTTTCAGCCCAGCCTGCGGCGATGGTTTCCAGTTTGTGGCGAAACCGCGGGCTGGTGCGCTCTTTGGTGGTTCGTGAAGTAGTTGGCAGGTACCGCGGCTCCTACATGGGCATCTTGTGGTCGTTTCTTAATCCGGTGTTCATGCTGCTGGTGTACACGTTCGTTTTCAGCGTGGTGTTTAAGGCCCGCTGGAGTGCGGGAAGCGAATCCAGAACCGAGTTTGCATTGGTTCTGTTTGCCGGTTTGATTGTTTTTGGTCTGTTCGCTGAATGTGTCGGGCGAGCGCCCAGCATCATTTTGGCCAACGTCAACTATGTTAAAAAAGTAGTTTTCCCGCTTGAAATATTGCCTTGGGTTGCCCTTGGGTCAGCCCTGTTTCATATGGGTATCAGCCTGCTGGTTTGGTTGATTGCCCACCTTTTCTTGTTTGGCTTGCCCCCGATTACGGCGTTGTGGCTGCCGCTGGTCTGGTTGCCGCTGGTCTTGTTTGTAATGGGCGCAAGCTGGGGTTTGGCATCGTTAGGGGTATTTTTACGGGATGTATCCCAATTTATCGGCCTGCTTATTACCACGCTGATGTTCCTGTCGCCGATTTTTTACCCCGCCACGGCTCTGCCTGAAGACTACAGGCATTTGCTGTACTTGAACCCCATGACACCCGCCATTGAAATGACACGCGAAGTACTGTTTTGGGGCAAAGCTCCAGACTTTGCCATGCTTGCGATTTACACAGCGGCGGCCGCCTTCATTGCCTGGTTAGGCTTTGCCTGGTTTCAGAAAACACGCAAAGGCTTTGCAGATGTCCTCTGATATAGCCATCAAGGTAGAAAACCTCAGCAAGTGTTACGCCATTTACGAGCGGCCGCAAGACCGCTTAAAGCAAATGGTGGTGGGTAAGGTCAACGGCTTGCTGGGCAAAAAGCGCAAGCAATACTACAGGGAGTTCTGGGCTTTAAAAGACGTGTCTTTTGAAGTCAAAAAAGGGCAAACGGTCGGCATCATTGGCCGAAACGGAAGTGGCAAAAGCACACTGCTGCAGATGATCTGCGGCACCCTCAACCCCAGCAGCGGCAGCGTGACCACCCAGGGCAGAGTAGCCGCGTTGCTGGAACTAGGCAGCGGTTTTAATCCCGAGTTCACTGGCCGTGAAAACGTTTTTCTAAATGCCAGCGTGTTGGGGCTGAGCCGTGAAGAAACCGAAGCACGATTTGATGACATTGCTGCATTCGCCGACATTGGTGACTTTATCGACCAGCCGGTTAAAACGTACAGCAGCGGCATGATGGTGCGGCTGGCTTTTGGCGTCATCGCGCATGTAGACGCCGACATTTTGGTAATTGATGAAGCCTTGGCTGTAGGTGATGCGTTTTTTACCCAGAAGTGCATGCGGTTTTTGCACAACTTCATGAAAACCAACACCGTGCTTTTTGTCAGTCATGACACCGCGTCGGTTAAAAGCCTCTGCAGCCACGCCCTTTGGCTGGAAAAAGGCGAAGTACTTGAAAGCGGATTGCCCAAAGACGTGGCGGCCTTGTACCTACAGGCGTTTTACGAGTCCCAGCAGGGTAAGAGCACCAAAACCACGATAAAAAAGGTTTATCAGCAAAACGACACGCGTACCAAAAGAGATCAGCGTCTTGATCTGTTGAATCAGAGTACTGCCAGAAATGAACTGCGCGTTTTTGAGTTTGATCCCGACGCCGCAAGTTTTGGCAAAAGCGGCGCAACCATCACGAACGTCACTTTGGAAGACCTCAACCGAAACCCACTGGCCTGGGTTGTTGGCGGCGAAGAAGTGCGACTGTGCATTACTGTCATGGCGAATCAAGTACTCGAATCGCCGATCGTGGGGTTTTACATCAAGGACAAATTGGGGCAGTTTTTATTCGGTGACAACACGTATATAACTACCCTTGACCAACCATTGAAAACTGCCGCCCAGCAAAGTCTGGTTGCAGAGTTCGATTTTGTTATGCCACGCTTGAGTAAAGGCGACTATTCCATTGGCGCGGCGATTGCTGAGGGCACACAAGAAGTCCATGAGCAGCACCATTGGATTCATGACGCCGTTGTCTTCAAAAGCGAATCAAGCAGCTTGTCAGTTGGCCTGATCGGCATTCCAATGCATGACATCAAGCTAGAACATGTTGTCGGCGCAGATTAGTCAGCGCAATTTTTTTATTCCCTGAGTCCCATGAACAATACTAATTTATATATTGAGCTCCTCAAACGCATTTTGATGGATCAAATTCACAACGACGATCCAAAACGGCTTGACGGCAAAGACTGGCCCGCTCAGGGCTTCACGATGGTCGGAAAAAAGCGACTTGACAACTTGCAGTTCTGCGCTGAGCAGGTTCTTCAAGACAAAATTGAAGGTGATTTTCTTGAAGCTGGAGTGTGGCGGGGCGGCGCAGCAATTTTGCTTAGGGGACTTCTCAAAGCACACAACTGCACCGACAAAACCGTTTGGCTTGCAGATTCTTTTCAGGGCCTGCCACCACCCAAACCAGAATGGGAAGCCGATGCCGGCGATAGGCTTCACGAATACGAAGAGCTTGCAGTCAGCCTAGATGCAGTAAAGGCCAACTTTGCACGATTTGAGTTACTCGATAGCCAGGTCAAATTCATACCTGGTTGGTTTCATGAAACCTTGCATGCCGCACCAGTGGACAAACTTGCGCTGCTTAGGCTCGACGGGGACATGTATGAATCGACTTACGTATCGCTTCAAGCGCTTTATGACAAAGTGTCCCCAGGCGGGTTTGTCATCGTCGATGATTATGGTTTTCTCGAGAGCTGCAAGAAAGCGGTTCACGACTTTCTGGATTCGCGGGGATTAAAACCTGAAATTGTCACAGTCGACTGGACAGGCGTTTACTGGCGCAAGTTATAGGGAGTCACCATGCTGCAACATCAAAACTACACCCGCGACGTAGAACCCAATCAAGAAGAAGCCTTGTCGAAAATCGTTGCGAAAGTTCCCCGCCGCGCCGTCGTACTTGATATAGGCTGCGGTTCGGGAATGATGGGGCGCTATCTCAGTGAAAACAACGAATGCATTGTTGATGGGGTGGATATTGACCCTGATGCTGTTGCCATCGCCCGGCCAAAATACCGCAAGGTTGGCGTTTTCAACCTTGAAAAAGACAGTCTGTTGGGTACGTTCACAGCCGAGTCTTACGACTGCATTGTTATGGCAGACGTAATTGAGCATTTAGTACACCCTGAACAGCTTTTCGAGGACGTCAAAAAGCTTTTGAAGCCTGACGGGGTTTTGTTGTTTTCAATTCCGAACGTCACGCACTTATCAGCCGGGCTGGAGCTGGTATTGGGCAAGTTCGGTTATCAAAACAGTGGCCTTCTTGACTCAACACACGTCCGTTTTTACTCGCGTAACGGTTTTGTTGAAAAGCTGGAATCCTGCGGAATTTATGTTGAAGACATTGACACTGTAAAAAGAGATGTTGATAAGGCGGAGTTTCAGGGATACAAAAGTTTCCCCAAAGAGTGGATTCGAGACATCGTTCGCGACCGCGAAGATGCGCTGACGTATCAATGGATCATGTCGGCTAAGTTGTTTAAAACCACGCTAAGCAAAAGTACCAATTCGCCCGTTGTCGCGATTGATTCAACGTACTTGTCATTGAACTCAAGACTGTACTGGCGCACGGAGTCTGACAGCGGCTTTTCGGAAATCAACTCAATGGCCGGCCAGGCTTGCGTGAACAGTGCTGGGGAGCATTTTCTTGATTTCAAATTTACTGAAGACAACTGCCGTTACCCGATTACAGCAGTGCGGGTAGATCCCCTTAGCGATACATCGGTGGTTGTTTTTTATGACGCAGTACTAACTGGCCCAAGCCAAAAAGTTTTATGGTCAACGAATCAGTTTTTACAGCAGGACGTGGTCAACGCCCACGTGGTCCACGCGCCATCAGGCGAGGGTTTCATATTCGTTCCGCAAAATTCGGATCCACAGTGGGACCCGCGATTTGACGGCGACGTGTTCAAAGCCGTGTCGCCTGGAACGGTTTTGCGTATTAGGCTAAAAAAATCTTCTGATGCTGCGTGCCAGGCACTTTTTGCTGCGTTCCGAAACAGCGAGACAGCGCTGGCCGAAAAAATCGTGGAAGCGAGATTGCTGAGTTCTGAACGCGATTTAACTGCGCTTCAGGCCAGCCAAACTGCCGCTGTTGCAAGTGATTTTCAAACGCGGCTTGCTGTTGCGGTGAATGCGCTTTCCGATCAAATACACCGCGTGCAAGCGTTAGAACTTACCCAGAAAAACACCGAGGGCCAGTTAACGGCTTGCACCGGACAACTGCGAAACACCGAAAGCCAGTTAACCGATTGCAACCGACAACTTCAAATGCTGGAAGCAGTTCAGCAACAGACTTTGAAAACCCTAAGCTGGCGCATCACGGCGCCATTGCGGTGGGTTCGTCGCTTGCTCAGTTGAGCAACTACGTTTTTCATCTAGTTTATATCTAAGTTTCAGGCGGACTACAGCAGTGAATTTTTTTAAGACAAACAAGCCCGAACTGGCTCACCCTGTAAATTTGGAACCTGACGCGAGCGGACAGTTTGACTGGACACCAACCAACGGAGACCCTCAACTGACAGTTGTAGATTGCCATAAATTAGCTGGGAGATGGGTAAGGCTCAACATGGTGGTCACTACCGAGTCGCCTGTCATCACACCAGTTGTGATTTACGAGGATTGCGGAAACGGTTTTAGCGAAGTCTCCGCGCACTACCTGATGGCTGACACACAGGGACGTATTGATTTTTCTTGGTATCTCCCAAGTGCATTGGTCAGTTTGCGGCTGGATCCGGTAGCACAGGTAGTTCGATTTTCGATAGGCAAGTTTAGACTTCAAGCGGTAACGCGAGTAGGCTTGGTCTGGTACAGCCTATGGCGTGTATTTACGAAGTATCCTGGGGGTTTCCAACGGAAGCTCACCACTGCCATGCGACTATTCAAATCGAGCGGGCTGCGGGCAACCTTAGCGCGTTTAGTAGCCGCTAATGGCGAGTTGGCTCGGAATCCGTCGCTAAGTGTCTCGACTACGGCCGAACAGCTGGCACGCCACAGGCACGACCATCCAGAACGATTAGCCATCCTGGAGAAGTACACAGTGGACGGCTTTCGGCGAAGCGCAGGCAAAGTTACGTGGAACAGCAACTATGTGCCCAAGGCGCTAGACGCGGTGGCTATTGATGGCTTACCGCTCAAAATGATTGCTTTTTACCTGCCTCAGTTTCACCCGTTTCCCGAGAATGATTTGTGGTGGGGGAAGGGATTTACTGAGTGGACCAATGTCAGTAAAGCGCAGCCGCAGTACGACGGGCACCATCAGCCACGCTTGCCGGGGGAGCTAGGCTATTACGATCTGCGCTTACCCGAAGTTATGCGGCAGCAAATCGACTTGGCACACCATTACGGCGTGACTGGCTTTTGCTTTCACCATTATTGGTTCGGCGGGAAGCGACTTATGGAGCGACCCGTTAACCAATTAATTGCTGACCCCACCTTAAATATTGATTTCTGTCTCTGCTGGGCAAATGAAAACTGGACTCGCCGTTGGGACGGGGCTGAGCAGGACGTACTAATCGCTCAGAAGCACTCGCCATCAGACGATATCGCATTTTTCGAAGATATCTTGCCCGCCTTGAAGGACCCACGCTATATAAAGATTGACGGCAAACCCCTCTTGATTGTTTATCGTGCAAGTTTGCTGCCAGACGCTGCAGCCACTGCAATGAGATGGCGTAAGCTTGCTCTAAAAGCTGGCCTTCCCGGCTTGTACTTAGTGGGTGCACGGGCCTTCGAAATCACTGATCCGCGGCCATTCGGATTTGATGCAGCGGTCGAATTTCCACCGCACCAGGTACAAGCTTCAGAAATCTCTGCGCGTAAAACAATAGTCAATCCGGACTTTTCAGGGAAAATTTATAACTATGGCGAGCTCGCAGAAAGATATGGTCATAGTCAAGAGGACAGGTTTACCAACTTCAAGACAGTAATACCGTCTTGGGATAATGAGGCTCGAAAACCCGGAAAAGGCCATATCTTTGATGGCGCGTCGCCCCACTTGTATGCGCGCTGGCTAACGACAGCAGCTGATACAACTTTAAAAAATAAACCCTCTGAGCGTCTGCTGTTTGTTAACGCTTGGAATGAATGGGCAGAAGGTGCACACCTGGAACCTGATCGGCACTACGGATATGCTTATTTACATGCAACGGCGAATGTCCTCCGAAATATATCAAACAATGCCAACGGTGAGCTGATAGCTAAAAATAATTTACTGTTTGTGCGTAGTTCTGATTCTGCAGTCATTTTGCACCTCTATTATGAGGATTTAGTACCCGAAATATTTTCACGATACTTATCCCCACTCCAGGGACTATGCGATTTAATAGTATCGATAAAACCAGACACAACCTTACCAGCTCTAAAGAAAATTCAGCTTGTATTTCCAAACGTCTACTTTATACAATTAAAAAACAGAGGTAGAGATATTCGACCTTTTGTAGATGCGTTTAAAATTGCTAATGACTTAGGTTATTCGTATGTGTGCAAGTTGCATAGCAAAAAATCACCGCATGCGACTGATGGAGATACTTGGCGAGATATGCTGTTCTCAAATCTCGTTGGCAGCGCTAATGACGTTACTAAAATTATTGCTCAATTCAAGTCAAACGAAAAGCTAGGGCTGCTTGCACCTAAAGGCTCCTTCACTTCACTAGCGAATCCTTCTGTGCATATAGATAATCGGCATTGGTTGGATATTTTGCTACGTCGTATTGGCGCACCCGATCTTATTGGCAATTACGATCTGCAGTTTCCAGCAGGGTCAATGTATTGGTTGCGCGTGAGTGCACTACAGACATTGATGGACCGAAGCATCATCGATCCCGAAGAATTCGAGTTTGAGGCCGGTCAGCGTGATGGAACTCTTGCGCACTCAATAGAGCGTTTGATGGGCATTTTTATAGAAAAAAGTGGTTTTATTTCCCAAGAACACACCTAGCAAAATACCCTCAGAATTAAATAGTATTATCAAGCGTACAGTTGACTTGCTTGATTTATTTACATTGTTATATTATTAAAAATATAGATGGTCGCAACCAGCAGAATCAACGCGTTTCTTTAGCTGCATTAAAGTCAAAATTTTTATCTTATCGAGCTACCTTTAATTTTCATAGAGAAATTTTACTACTTTCAAAAAATAGAAATTGGGTTTCATCTATACAGCTCGCAGCGAATGGCTTTTAAAGGAGATCTATGAATTTTGAGACTAAAGGATTTTGTAACGTTTGCCAATCAGACACCACTTTCTCGGCATCAAACGCCTGGTTCAGAGATTTTTTAATTTGTGGAATGTGTAGATCTATTCCACGTGAGCGCGCTGTAGTCAAAACAATTGTGGATTGGTACCCAACATACGCCAATTTGGTTATTCACGAGTCGTCACCTGCGCAACGTGGCGCAAGTGAATTTTTGCGTACGCACTGTAGCAACTATTCAACCTCGCAGTACTTGCCAAACTGTGAATTTGGCAGTATTGATCCCGTTACAGGTTTTCGAAGTGAAGACTTGGAAGCTTTAACTTTTGCCGACAATACCTTTGACTTGTTCATAACGCAAGATGTTATGGAACACATTTTCAATCCGCTCAAGGCATCAAAGGAGATTGCAAGGGTACTTAAACCGGGTGGCGCGCACATTTTTTCTGTGCCGATAATGAACAAATCGCTACCAACGCAGCGCTGGGCGGCGCTTAAGTCAGACAACTCCATCGACTTCATCATGCCCGCTGAATACCATGGGAATCCAGTGGATGACAAGGGTGCTTTGGTGACCATGCACTATGGGTATGACTTGGCTGGAATGATCACGCAACATACAGGCTGCCCCACCACAATTGTCCAAATAGACAACATTGAGCTCGGCATCAGGGCAGAGTACATTGAGGTTCTTGTCATGCAAAAACCTTTGTTTGCGAATTCCGAAACTTGGTCATAGTTTTAAATTGGGCGGATTTAATGCTGCTCAACATCAAGCCGTGAATCAAATTAAATCAAATTAAATAGCAAAGCCAAAACCAAGCTTGCATGACCCAAGCGTGTTTGTCGCCAGATTTGCTTACCAGTTAAGAGTGACAGCCGGCGCAGTGGGTTTGATTTATGCAAAACCTCTTCAAAACTCTTGAGTAAAACTCTATTTGCTGGCGCAAGTCCAAGCCCTATCTGCCGCATCGCCCTAATGGTTTGAAGCGACCAGCCTTTGTAGCCACCTTTGAACAAAAGCCGCAGTCGGCGCATGCGGCTGGCAAATCCCGTGTTGCTGCCCACCACGTTGGCGCCGTGTTGGCGGTAAAAAAGCGAAGGCTGTTC
>JANPDQ010000332.1:0-1635 GCA_031431575.1 Polaromonas sp. | reverse complement strand
GTCAAAAGAAGACCCGAAGCTGGCAGAGCCTGCGTTTGAAGTGTTTTTTGAAGAGCGCAACCGCGTCACGCTGTATGACGACGCCTTGCTGGCGCTTGAATTTTTAGCGCGGCGTTTCCCCATGGTGGCGCTGTCTAACGGAAACGCGGATATACAGCGCATTGGGCTGGGCAAATACTTTTGCGCCAGTATCAGCGCGCAAGAGTTCGGCGTAGGCAAGCCCGATGCGCGAATTTTTCATGCTGCCGCAGGTGCGCTCGATGTGCCGGCCCAGAACATTTTGCACATTGGCGACGACGCAGTGCTCGACGTGCTGGGCGCGCTGAACGCCGGTATGCAAGCTGCCTGGTTGAACCGGCCCGGTGAGCCTTGGGCCCACGAACCCCAGCCGCATATTACTGTGGCCAACCTCTCTGAGTTGTGTGACCACCTAGACTGGCCAGAAGCCGCTTTTGTGTAGTCCCAACAGGCAATTTTAAGCCTTTTAGGCCTCTAGCGCAATAAATAGAGGCGCAAGCAGCTACTATTTTAATAGCGATGCTGCCTGCAGTCCCGAGCGAACTGCGCCTTCCAACGTTGCCGGATAGGGCCCATCAATGTAGTCGCCCGCCGCCAGCAAGCCTTGCACGATGGTCTGGCGGGGTCTGATTAAACCCGGCGTACAGGCAAACGTTGCGCGCTTTTCAACGATGGTCTGCACCACTTCAATATGCTGCAAATCCAACTGCGCTGCGGCTTGCGCTGCAACCTGGTTTGACAGCGTTGCCGAATCCCCCGAACTGGCGCTAACCACAAAAGCCAGCAAGCCGGTGGGGCCACCTAACTGGCTGCGGTCAAAAACGAACTGAGCCGGGCAGGTGCTGCTTGATGGCAGCGCCAGCATGGGCTGCGCAAGTGGACCACCTGGGCTAAAGGCATACACCGTGGTGATGGCTTCATAAGTCAAATCGTTGGCAGCGTTGAGCCAAGCCGCGCAGGGCAGGCCGCTGCTTTGCACCAGCTTGATGGCGACGTTGGCGGGGCAGGCCAAAACGACAGCATCAAAATACGCTTGACCACCAGCGAGTGAATCTGAAGCCAGTGACACCTGCCAGCCAGCGGTGTTTTTTTCAATGTGTTGAACCCGACTTCCCAAGCGCACCTGTGCGCCATTTTTAGCGAGCCATGCCAAAGCGGCGTCTGGCAGCAAAGCGCTCAAGTCGACGCGTGGCAACAGCAAGTTGGAACCGCCGCTGGTTGAAAACAAGGCATCACGCATCACGCGCAAAAAAACCTGTCCGCTGGCCCGGTCTGCCGGGGTATTGAGCGCTGATACACACAGCGGCTCAATCAACGTCGCCATCACGCGCGGCGTAAGCCTAGCGCACAAGCTGGCAACTGTTGCCTGCGGCGGGCACGCAAATCCGCGCAGCTGCCACCGCGTTGCGGCTAGCAAAAGCGAAGCCTTGTCGCGCAGTGACCAGCCGCGCGCAGACATGATTCCCAGCGCCGCGTCGATTGGCGCAGGCAGGTGTGACAGTTTTAATCCGCTGCCATCGGGGAACTGCATCGCCAGCGGAATGCGCAGCAGCGCGTCTGCCTCTTTGATGCCCACGTCGGCCATCAGCTTAAGGGTTTCAGAATATGCGCCGATCA
>JANPDQ010000331.1:0-3597 GCA_031431575.1 Polaromonas sp. | reverse complement strand
GCAATGGTTTGCAGCGGCATCACGTCTTGCAACGGCGCTTGGGCATCGCAGCCAAAGTCGAGCGGGGCAGGGACTAAATACAGCTTGCCTTTGATCGCGCTCATGCCGCCACCCGATGGTGCAAAACATCCAGGCCCGCCGCACGCAGCAGGGTGCAGGTGCGAATCAATGGCAGGCCAATCAAGGCGGTTGGGTCGTCGCTTTCAATGGCGGCCAGCAGTGCAATGCCCAAGCCTTCACTTTTGGCGCTGCCTGCACAGTCGTAAGGCTGCTCGGTGCGCAGATAGTGTTCAATTTCAGCATCCGTCAGGTCGCGAAAGCGCACGCGCACTGCCGCCAAATCGCTTTGTGCAAAGCCGGTTTCAAGGCACACCACGGCAACTGCAGTTTGAAAAATCACGGTTTGCCCGCGCATCATGCGCAGTTGTGCAACCGCTCGCTCATGCGTGCCGGGCTTTCCGAGCGGTATGCCGTTCAAGTCAGCAACCTGGTCAGAGCCAATCACAATCGCTGCGGGAAATTGCGCGGCGACAGCGTGCGCTTTGGCGAGTGCCAGTCGCATTGCCAAAATGTGCGGGGTTTCGTCTGGAAGGGGCGTTTCGTCCACATCTGGCGCGGCGACATCAAACGCAACGTGCAAGCGCGTCAGCAGCTCGCGGCGGTAGCGGGACGTGGAGCCAAGCACCAGCTGGCGCGGGCGATGGCTACGGTTCTGGGAGTGGTTCGGGGTCTCTTGTCGATTCATGCGGTGATTCTCTTACACTCGTCAGATGTCTCAACACTTCGATGCAAAGCGCCTCAATGTTCAAGCCATGGCTGAGGCTGGGCTGCCGCTGGCTGGTTCAACTTTGCTACAAAATATGGAGCGCCTTGCGCCTGAATCTGTTGCGCCAGGTGCCGAAACCGCTATAAATTGGGCGTTGACGGCCCAATTGCGTCCCGGTGCGGGCGGCCAGAGCGACGTGTGGCTTCACATTCGTGCCGATGTCAGTTTGACGCTGGCGTGCCAGCGTTGCATGGCGCCAGTGCAAACGCCGGTGGCAGTGGACCAGTGGTACCGGTTTGTAGCGAGTGAAGACGTGGCGATGGCTGAGGACGATGCATCGGACGAGGACTTGCTCGTTATGACGCCGCAGTTTGATGCGCTGGAGGTGCTGGAAGACGAGCTCCTGATGGCTCTGCCGCTGGTGCCCATGCACGAGGTTTGCCCCAGCATGCCGGTTTTCAGCGCAGGCGAGGCCGATATGGCGGAACTTGCCCCCGAAAAGCCCAATCCATTTGCAGCGCTGGCGCAGCTAAAAAAAGCAAACTAATTCGCCATCTGGGGCCAAATCAGCCGTAATTAACCTAATCGTAGTAAGTCTGAAGTCGCTTGTTCCAAATGCTTGCAGCAGGGCAGTGGGCAAACGCTGGAGGGCAGGCTATAATCGAGGGCTTGGTGCGCCGGCTGGCCCGCCTTTTTACTAACCCGAACGCTGGTGCCACTTTTCATCAGCGTGATTAACAGGAGCGGATCATGGCCGTCCAGCAGAATAAAAAATCTCCATCAAAGCGCGGCATGCACCGCTCACACAACGCACTTGACGTGCCGGGTATCGCAGTTGAGCCGACCACCGGCGAGATTCACTTGCGTCACCATATCAGCCCCACTGGCTTTTACCGTGGCCGCAAGGTTTTGAAAACCAAATCTGAAGCGTAAGCACTTGCGCGAAGAGATTGCCCGCACCAACCTGCGGGCATTTTTGTTTCTGCAGGCTTTTACTTTGGCCCTTGACTTTTCATCCCGCCGGATGCACCCAGTGAGCTGCGCATGACCAGCATCGCAGTGGACGCCATGGGCGGAGACTTCGGGCCAGCCATAACGTTGCCTGCCTGCCTGAATTTTTTGAACCACCACGCCCAAGCATCGGTGGTGGTGGTCGGCCTCAGTGCAGAGCTGGCCAAACACAAGGCCCATGCCGCGCTGATGGCACACCCGCGCTGTCGTTTTGTGGAAGCCACTGAAGTCGTCACCATGGATGACCCGCTTGAAATCGCGCTGCGCCGCAAAAAAGATTCGTCTATGCGTGTGGCCATCAACCAGGTCAAAAACGGCGTGGCACAAGCTGCTTTGTCTGCCGGAAACACCGGCGCATTGATGGCGATTTCACGCTATGTGCTAAAAACGCTTGACGGCATTGATCGCCCAGCCATTGCAGGGCAAATTCCAAACGCCAAGGGCCAAGCCACCACCGTGCTGGATATGGGCGCCAATGTCGATTGCACGGCAGAGCATTTGCTGCAATTTGCAGTGATGGGCTCGGCACTGGTTTCGGTGCTCAGCAACAACAACCAGCCCACCGTCGGCCTGCTCAATATTGGCGAAGAAGCCATCAAGGGCAACGAGATCATTAAAAAAGCGGGCGAGCTGTTGCGTGCTGCGGGCGCTGCTGGGGACTTGAATTTTGTTGGCAACGTTGAAGGCAACGATATTTTTAAAGGCACCGCTGACATCGTGGTGTGCGACGGATTTGTTGGCAACGTGGCGCTCAAGGCCAGCGAGGGTCTGGCGTCAATGATTGTTGACCTTTTGCGCAAAGAATTCACCCGCAACATTCTGACCAAGATGGCCGCCGTAGTGGCCTACCCCATCATTGCGGCATTGAAAAAACGGGTGGATTCACGGCGCTACAACGGTGGTGCGCTGCTGGGCCTGCGCGGCCTGGTGTTTAAAAGCCACGGCTCTGCTGACGCGTTTGCTTTTGAAAGTGCGCTGAACCGCGCTTTTGATGCTGCGCGCAACAACCTGCTCGCACAGGTGCGGGAGCGTATCGCGCATGCTGCGCCGCTGTTGGCCGGTACTGCGTCGGCTTTGCCTGGTGCCTCGGCATCACTTGCGGCGCTGCAGGTTGCGCCCGCAGCAACTTCTCTCTCGGTACACTGATTCATGGCTCAACCATCCAGCTTGTATTCCCGCATAACCGGCACTGGCAGCTATCTGCCACCCCGCCGATTAAGCAACGACGACCTGGCCGCAGAACTGGCAGACAAAGGCGTTGAAACCTCCAGCCAATGGATCATTGAACGCACCGGCATTTACGCGCGGCACTTTGCAGCACCGGACGTGAACTGCAGCGACTTGGCGCTGGAAGCATCGAAAAATGCAATCAGCGCAGCGGGTTTGCAGCCAGGTGATATTGACCTCATCATTGTGGCCACGTCCACGCCCGACATGGTGTTTCCGTCAACCGCCTGCATTTTGCAGAACAAGCTCGGCATTGCGGGTTGCCCGGCGTTTGATATGCAAGCGGTGTGCAGCGGTTTTGTCTACGCACTGACGGTAGCCGACGCGATGATTAAAACCGGCACAGCCACCAAAGCGCTGGTAGTCGGTGCAGAAGTTTTTTCGCGCATTCTCGACTTTACTGACCGCACTACCTGCGTTTTGTTCGGTGATGGCGCGGGCGCGGTGGTGCTTGAAGCATCGGACGAGCCCGGCATTTTGGCAAGTGATTTGCACGCCGATGGCAAACACGTGGGCATTTTGTGCGTGCCGGGCAATGTGTCGGGCGGCAAAGTCATAGGTGATGCGCTGCTCAAAATGGACGGCCAAGCGGT
>JANPDQ010000330.1:0-1707 GCA_031431575.1 Polaromonas sp. | reverse complement strand
CGCTGACCCGGTGGTGATGTCCAACTTTGGGCTTCTCATGATCGCCGTTTGGGGCTTGGCTTACCTTGGCGCTGCAGCGATTAACGCAAACATCAAATGGCTGGCGGGCGCATTTGCTTTAGAAAAGCTGGTTTATGTGGTGGTTTGGGTGATGTGGTTGTCAAAAAACAGCCTGCCTGAGCTGTATGCAAAGGACGTTTTTGCTGGCGCGTTTTTCAGCATTTACGGGCTGAATGATTTTGTGTTTATGTTGTTTTTTGCATGGGTGTTTTTATCGCAGCGCTCTGTTAAATAGCGCGTGCAAACCCATGATTTGCTGACGAAGTCGCGGGAGCTTGATCTACATCATTGAAGTTGCAGCCCGACGGGCGTTTAATCGATGAGCTACACCGATTAACGTTCTTCACCGGAGACTCTCATGACAAAAAACGTAGGCAGTACTGACCGCATCTTGCGCGTCATCGTTGGCCTGGTTCTTATCGCACTTGCCGCCAGTGGCACCGTGGGGTGGTGGGGTTACCTGGGTGTTATTCCATTGGCTACCGCGGCTATTGGCTGGTGTCCCGCTTACACGTTGTTTGGCGGGAGCACCTGCTCAGCGCGCAAACTTGGCTAATTCAGGCTGCGCAAGGGCGTTTTAAGCATTAAAAGTGCTTGTAGCGCAGTAAATACAGGCGCAAGCAGCTACGTATTTAATAGCACATGCCTGGCTTACAGCTTGGTTGTTACTTGCCCATCCACACCGAGTAACCGGTGTAGCCGCGTGCTGCTGGTGGTGTATTCAAGCTGCGGGTTCTTGCCAGGGAACACGATGTCTGCTGCGCCAAAAGCAGCTAGGGCGCATTCGTGGAAGCCGCTCAAAATGAGTTTTTTCTTGCCAGGGTAGGTATTGATGTCGCCCACTGCGAAGATGCCGGGCACGCTGGTGGAGAATTTTTCAGTGTCTACCGCGACCTGCTTGCGTTGCATGTCCAGGCCCCAGTTTGCCACGGGCCCGAGCTTAGGCGACAGGCCTAGGTACACCAGCAGCGTATCGACTGGAACGCTGCTGGCTGTTCCATCCACCCCAGTGACGCTGGCCGCAGTCAACTTGCCTTCAGCTGATTTAAAGCCTGTGACCTGGCCGACCCGCAGGCTCAATTTACCGGCGTGTTGAAGCGCTTTGACCTGTTCGATCACGCTTGGCGCGGCTTGGTACACATCGCGGCGGTGGAGCAGGGTGACGCTTTTGGCGGCGCTTGTGGTGGCCAAGTCAATGCTGCATTGCAGCGCTGCATCGTCGCCGCCCACTACCAGCACGTGCTTGCCATCTGCGTTCGCGGCGTCGCTTGAATGGTAAAAAAGCTGCTGGTTTTCAAATTGCGCAAGACCATCAACCGCCAGCTTTTTCGGCTGGAATGCGCCGACGCCTGCTGCGATGATGATGACTTTGGTTTTGAATCGCGTGCCGCGTGAGGTTTCAACTGCAAAACTTCCGTCGGCTAGTTTTTCAATAGCGGTGACGGTTTGGCCCAGGTGAAAAGTGGCGTTGAACGGCGCTGCTTGTTTGAGCAGGCTGGCCGTCAACTCTCGGCCGGTGGTGCTCGGTGTGCCGGGAATGTCGTAAATCGGTTTGTCAGGGTACAGCGCAATGCACTGGCCGCCGGGGGTGGGCAGCGCGTCGATGACGTGGCATTTAATTTCCAGCAGGCCCAGCTGGAAGACCTG
>JANPDQ010000329.1:0-1879 GCA_031431575.1 Polaromonas sp. | reverse complement strand
TGAACCAAAATGAGGAGTTGCGTTAAGCTTTTGGCATTAGCCGTGCAAGATTAAGCTGTAAATTAGCCAAACGCAGCGGTCATTTCGCAGCCGGCTGATTTTTAAGTTCACTATTTAAACCAACAAGGCCGTGCAAGAGTTAACCCAACTCATCGCAGAAACCGCAGGTGCGCAAACCCTCAGGCGCGGCCTAGCAGTGCTGCGCCTGCTTACCCGCATCGGCCCCAGCGGCTTGCGCATGGGTGAAATTGGCCGGCGGCTGGCGCTGAACAAAGCCACCGCCATTCGCTTGACGCGCACCTTGGTCGATGAAGGTTTTGTGCTGCACGACGCTACATCGGGCTGCTACCGGCTGGGGCCTGAAGCGTATGCGGTAGGCCTGGCCGCAGAGCCAAGCTATGCACTACAGCGCCTGGCGGCACCGGCCCTGCGCGAGCTGGCGCACACCACTGGCGACACGGTTTTTTTCTCGGTACTGCATGGCCACGAAAGCATTTGCCTGAGTCGCCATGAAGGCGACTTCCCAATTCGCAACCAGCTCATCAAACCGGGCGACCGCTGGCCGCTGGCCGCTGGGCGTAGGCGCTGGGGCGTGCGCGGTGCTGGCGGCGTTAAGCGATGCTGAAGTGGACGACGTGCTGCTGCGCAATGCAGATGTACGCCGCGCCAAATTTCCGCGCTGCACCGATGCGGCCATCAAGAAGCTGATTCGCGCTGCAAGGCAAAAAGGTTTTTGTATGCAGCCAGGGCTGGTTCTGGAAGGTAGTTGGGCAGTGGGTGTGGCAGTGTTTGATGCCAACAATCGACCGGTGGCGTTGATCAGTATTGCAGCCATTGAAAGCCGCCTGGGTATTGCCAGAGCCGCCTTGCTGGGAAATCAACTGCTGCAAGCCAGCGCAGATTTAACCGCGCTGCAAGGAAAGGCATAGCCAAAATACGCGACGACAAACCATAAATCACCTCGTAAGTTGCCCGCATCAGTGATCCTGATGGGGCGCCACCTGATTGCATTGAAACCCACGCCACAAGCGCGAGTTTTAAAACACACAGACTTCATGACAAATTCACCCGCATCAATGCGCCCCTTGAGGCCGCGCACTTTAGTTCACCCCGGCCCGTTTGAGCCGATACGCATACGCAGCCTGCACGCCGCCAAAGCGCGCCACTTTCGCCTGGAGCTATGCCCCGGCAAAAGCTTGTTTGATGCGTTGGTTAAACCGCTTTATGCAGCCGGTGTTGAAAACGCATCGACCACGATTTTGGGCGGCTGGTTTGCACAGCTTGACTATTGCGTTGCGCCGCCCGACCCTACTGGCCAAGCCGTGATTGCCTATACCCAAGCTGTTGACGGCGGCGCCGCCTGCATGATTTTTGGCAACGCCACGCTTGGTAAAAACGCGAGCAATGAGCCCATCGTGCATTGCCATGCAGCGCTGCAAACCGCATCAGGCAGTATCAAAGGCGGGCATATCTTGACCGGCACCAGCATTATCGGCCCGCAGCCCATTTCAGTTTTGGTCACCACACTGGACGGCTTTGATTTGCGCGTTGCCTTTGACGCTGAAACGAATATCTCCCTGCTACAACCACAAGAAAAGGCACCCCATGCTTGACACCACTCTTGACACCTCGATTGAACACGGCAACATGGGCCGGGTAGCGTACGCGCGCATCGCGCCGAATGAAGACTTGATCAAAGGCGTTGAAAATTTATGCCTGGCCCAGGGCTTTAAAAATGCGTTTGTGCGCGGCGCCTTGGGCAGCCTGGTTGACGGTTGCCTGGCCAAGCGCGACGGCAGCTTGCAACACATTGCTGGCCCTGCGGTTGAAATTGTGAGCCTGGCAGGCGAGGTGCGGCTGCAAAGCGATGCATCGCTGT
>JANPDQ010000328.1:0-7030 GCA_031431575.1 Polaromonas sp. | reverse complement strand
CGTATTGACGAAACGGTGGTTTTCCACGCCTTAGATGCGAAAAACATCGAATCGATTGCGCGTATCCAGCTCAAGGTGCTGATGGCGCGACTTGAGAAGATGGAACTGACCATGCAGGTGTCAGAAGCGGCGATTGCCGAGCTGGCCAAGGTTGGGTTTGATCCGGTGTTTGGTGCGCGGCCGCTCAAGCGTGCGATTCAGCAGCGGATTGAAAACCCGTTATCCAAGTTGCTGCTTGAAGGAAAATTTCCGCCGAAAAGCACCATTCCGGTGGACGTAGACCCAATTCAAAACCCAGGGGTCTTTAGTTTCGACAAGGTCAGCTGACACTTCGTAGACGTTATCGATTTAATAGCTGCTTGCGCCCGTATTTATTGGGCTAAGCGGCTTTTCTATTCATTTATTTGAGGTATCCGGGGTTTGGCGGGCGTTTATGGGTGTCAACCGAGGGAAGTATCCAGAACCATCATCACTACAAAGCCGGCGATCAGCCCGCCCGTTGCCAGCGCTTCATGGCCTTTGCGGTGAGACTCTGGAATGATTTCATGGCTGATAACGAACAGCATTGCACCGGCGGCCATGGCCAGACCCCAAGGCAGCAGGCCAGCAGACAAGCCTACCAAAGCCGCGCCAAATACGGCAGCTACCGGCTCGACCAGACCCGACAAAACGCCCAGGCCCGCGCAAGTCCACTTGCCGTAGCCGACGCTGCGCAGCGCCAGCGCCACCACCATGCCTTCAGGAATATCCTGAATGGCGATACCAGTTGCCAGCGCGAACGCGCTTACTGCGTTGGGGCCGGCAAAGGCCACGCCGATGGCCAGTCCTTCAGGCAGGTTATGCAGGCAAATTGCAAATACAAACAGCCACACACGCTTGAGTGCGCGCCCGCGCGAGCCTTCTTGGCCTTTTACAAAATGCTCATGGGGCACCAGCGCGTCCAGTGCCAGCAGCAACCCCGCCCCGATAAGAATGCCAGCACCGACAGTACCGCTTGCAAGCCAGTTGCCTGCGCCTGATTCTTTGGCCGCAGCCAACGCCGGAATCACCAAGGAAAACGAGCTTGCGGCAAGCATGACGCCTGCGCCGAATCCCAGCATCGCGTCGTAGGTGCGCTGTGAAAAATCCCGGGACAGAAGCACCGGCAGCGTGCCAATCGCGGTGGCTCCCGCTGCTGCAAGGCCGCCAAGCAATGCTTTTTGCAGCGTGTCGTTCCACGCGGTGGCTAGTTGCGCCAAAGCTGCAAGAACTATTACGATGGCAGTCAGTCCCATGAGTGGTACAGCCCACCGTGCTGACGATGACTGCTCCGCTAAAGCGGTCCAGCTGGTTGACTCTAGGTTGGCAGGGTGGGGCTGGGAACGCTTGCTCATGGGGAGCTATTTTCTCTGTATAAAAACACCAGCACAGCCCTTTCAAGCCTTGAGAACGCGTAGGCATTCACCAGCAACACCTCTAATTGGCGGCTTTGCGGCTCAGCGTCGGTTGGCTTGACACCAGCAAAGTTGCCGCCTGCAACCGATATGTGCTATCTATTAAATAGCTGCTTGCGCCTGTATTTATTGCGCTACAGCACTATTTCGTGTAATTTTTAGCCGCTACAACGGGTTTCAAGCGTTCACCTGCCTCATTTTTGTGCTGGTGCGGCCGTGGTAGCACGTGGCAGTTTGGCAGTCGTCCTACACGGGCGGCCGTGGCGAAAGCATAGTATTTTTTGTATGCCGACCCGATTGTTTTCGCCGCGCTCTGGCAGCGTGAGGTATCTGCGCCAAGCCTTTTTGCCTGCCTGTTCTGTAGCGCTGATTGCGCTTGTGGCTGCGCCAGTGCAAGCGCAAGACAAATCGGCACCTGCTCTGGCGCCCGTCACGGTGTCGGCATCAGCCAACCGAGACCCTGCCGAAAAGTCCTACCGAAGCATCATCAAAGGAATTGATCTGTTCGAGCGCGAGCGCAGCTTGTCGCCCAATGGCGCTCTTCGGTTTAAATTGCTGGCACGCAAGCGCGAGACCGACATGAAAAATATCGAGATCGAGGTGATCGGCACCAGCACGGCTTTTCAAGTGCCGGTTGCTGATGACCAAACCTTTACGCTACCGCGAAACCCGCAGGCGCTCAGCGAAAACGCACAGGTGGTGCCCAATCGAAAAGCCCAAACCATGACCTGGCGCGCCGACATTCGCACGCCTGGCCTGCCGCCCAATGTTCGGCGACTGGGCGACCTGCGGCTTGAATGTCGGGTGGGGATGGCTTCTGGATTGGTGTCGACCAGCGGAACTGTGGCCGGCCGCCTGGCCAGTGCGCTGCTGGACACGCCAGCGTACTGCAATAAGCGAATTCCGCTGTACCTGTTCTTTGCTGAACGGGCGCTGTTCAGCGTCACGCTAGTATCAGGCGTGCGGCGCGAGGTGCTGCCTGTCAGCCAGCTCTACGCTGCTGCCAGCGACGACCCCAAGCTGGGCAACGACTTGCCCGAGTGCGATTGCGAGGTGCTGGTTGACCGCACGTACTTCCTGCCGCTGGGCGATGCGAGTTGGCCAGATGAGACGCGCTTTCAGTTTGAATACATGGTGGGCCACTGATGGCACGCGGTGCAGATTTTTGTACTCTGCGCTCACTGCTTGTTTGGGCGGCCGCAGCTTGCTTAAGCGGCTGCGCGGGCTCGGTCGGCTTGTCGGTAGCTGAGTCCGATGGCCTGATATTGCGCGACAAAACCATATCGGCGGAGCGCGCGCAAAGCAGTTTGGTAATTGGCCAAACCACAAAAGCCGAAGCCCTTGCTGCGCTGGGCCCTGCAACCGTAATCAGGTTTGACAGCGGCTACGAGGTGTGGGCCTATCGCAGCAAAGAAGGACGTTCCCGAGATGCGAACGCCGAGCTGGTGATACTGTTTACGCCGGCAGGAGTGGTGCATAAAAGCCGGGTGCGCCCGGCTACCGGTGTGGTGTCCCGGTAGGGCGAACAGTTGCACCCAACTGCGCGTTGCAGAATGCGGTTACTGCCAGACCACTGGCCCTTTGCTGGCAAACCATTTTTCAACGTCCTTGTCAACAGCAGCTTCAATTCGGTTGCGTTTGATCTTCATGGTGGGCGTTAAAAAGCCGTTGTCCATGGACCATGGGTCGCGCGCCACCACGATCATTTTGAGCTGTTCGTAGTCGGCTACCTTGCTGTTCACGCGCTTGAGCACCGCTGCCATTTCCTCTACAAATTCAGCGCGTACTGCGGGGTCTGCCAAGCGTGGGCGCAAGCCTTCGGCGGGCACCACCATGGCATACGCCGCCTGCTGGCCAACGCCTGACACCAGTGACAGCTCCACCATCGGGCTTTCGTTGATGAGGTTTTCAATCGGCGCTGGCGCAACGTATTTGCCCTTGCCGGTTTTGAACAGTTCTTTTTTGCGGCCGGTGAGCTTGAGCTGGCCGTTCGGACCTTCTTCGCCCAAGTCGCCAGTCATGAAAAAACCGTCTGGCGTAAAGGTTTCTGCGTCAAGGTCAGGCCGTTTGTAGTAGCCCACCAGTGTGCCGGGCGACTTGATCAGCACCTCGCCATCTGCACCAATGCGGCGCTGCACTCCCGGAAACGGAACGCCCACGTGGCCGGCGGCATTCAGCGTACTGGTGGTGGTGTGCGAATACGCAAAGTCCTCGGTCATGGCGTAGCCTTCCATCAGGTTCAGCCCCAGACGGCGGTACCAGGCAATCAGCGCTGGCGGGATGGGTGCCGAGCCACTGCCAGCCAGCTGTACTTCGTTCAGACCCAATTGGGTAAGAACCTTGCGCGCAACGATTTTTCCAAGAATGGGAATGGACAGCAGCAAATCGAGCTTTTTGGCCGGCATTTTGCTGAACACGCCTTGCTGAAATTTCAGCCATAAACGCGGCACTGAAATAAACGCAGTTGGCCGGGCGCGTTGCAAATCTTTTTGAAATGTATCCAGCGACTCCGCAAAGAAAATATGCCCATTGCCCCGCACAAAACCGGCGCACTCAATCCACGCGCGCTCAAAGATGTGTGCCAGCGGCAAGTACGACAGCGCCCGGTACACAAAGCCCGCGCCAGCTTGCTTGTCTTGGTAGGCGTTGATGCCTTCACTGGCGCGCGTGGCGTGCTCAAAGCTGTGCATGACGCCTTTGGGTGTGCCGGTGGAGCCTGACGTGTACATCAGCATGGCAATATCATCAGGCTTGCGTTGTGGTTTGCCCGCCATAGGCTCGCTGGCTTTGACGATTGCGTCCCAGGTTTCAAACGTATTTTTTGGTGCCAGCGGCAAAGCAATGCACGGCAAGCCACTAGGTACGCCGGGCATTTGCTGGGCCCATGTGTCCAGCTTGCCAACGAACAACAGGCTTGCGCCGCTGTGCTCCAGCACGTATTTCACGGTTTCGGCAGACTCGGTCGGGAAAATGGCCACGGTGGTGCCGCCTGACATCCAGATTGCCAGCTCTGTCATCATGAAGTGCGCGGTGTTTTTTGACAGTATTGCAATGCGCGCGCCGGGCTCAAAGCCGCGTGTTTTCAGGTGCGTTGCCATGCGCCGTGCCTGGTCCACCATTTGACGCCAGGTGTAGTCCACTACTTGACCATTGCCCAGCGGCTGCGTCAGGTAGACCTGATCGGCTAGCGCTGATTCATGTTCATAGACATAGTCGAGAAGTAGTTTTGATGCGGCTGACGTGGCCATAGGAACTCCGATTGTTGTTGATGGTGCGGCCAAAAGCATTTCGCCGCGTGAGTGGCATCCTAATCTGGAGCAATCGTTGCAACAAGCAGGGCTTGCCCTGATGGCGGCGGGATTCTGCCCGGGGCGACTAACTGCCGTGGCGGGTGCGCTCAAGCTTGCTGGTGTCCAGCGATTTGGCACGTAGCCTTGCCAAAAGCTCGTCGTACGCCTTGGCGTTGACAGCAGGGGTTCTCGACAGAACCCATAAAAACTCGCGCTTTGGCTCGCTAACTGCTACCAGTTGGTAGTCTGGATCCAGGTCAATGACCCAATAATCGCCCCAGACAAACGGCAAAAACGACAGCCACGCGGGTGCAAACCGCACTTCAAGCTTGGGCGAAGTTGCGTTGCCAATTTGGCGCGCCTGGCCTTCAACCTCGTTGACTTTTCCATCCACATCCAGGCAACGGTTGCGCACACTCAGCGTGCCGTCTGCCCGCGCGCTGTACTGCGCGCTGGTGTTACTGGCGCACATTTTTTGAAAACGATTCGGGAATTTGGCAATTTCATACCAGACTCCCATGTAGCGCGGCACATCAACACTGGACACAGTGGTGAGCGACTGTTGTGCAACCGCGTAGAACGGCACGCATGCTGCAAATGCAGAAATGCCAAACGCCAGCGTAGCAAATGTTTTTTTCATGGTGATTTCAATGTGGTTTCAATGTGGTTTCAATGTGGTTTCAATCTGGGCTACCCTGCCAGGCCAGCGTAGACGGTTTGCACGTCGTCGTTGGCGTCAATTGCTGCCAGAAAAGCCTCTACTTCTTCCATGTCTGCCGCGCTCAGCGTTGTGGGGTCAATCGGGTTTTTAGCCTTGTAGCCCAGCTTGGCTGACAACACGGTAAAGCCCTGCGCGGGAAGGGCGCGGCAGACCAGATCCAAGTCGCTGTGGTCGGTCAGAAAAAGCGTGTGGCCGTCTTCTTCGCCGGGTTCAAAATCTTGCGCACCGGCCTCAATGGCTGCGACCTCAGCGTCAGCTCCTGCGGCAGCGGGCTCCGCTTCAATCATGCCGACGTGGTCAAAGTCCCACGACACTGAGCCGGAGGTGCCAAGTTGCCCTTTGCGAAACAGCACGCGCACTTCAGATGCGGTGCGGTTGTGGTTGTCGGTCAAGCACTCCACCATTATTGGCACGCGGTGCGGCGCAAAGCCTTCGTAAATAACGTGTTCAAAATGCACCGCGTCAGTGCCAGTGCCGGATCCTTTTTTAATCGCGCGGTCCAGCGTGTCTTTGGGCATGCTGACTTTGCGCGCCTGTTCCACCACCAAGCGCAGCTTGGCGTTCGATGCCGGGTCAGCCCCGGCGCGCGCAGCCACCATGATTTCTTTTGCCAACTTGCCAAATACTCGGCCTCTGGCATTGGCTGCCAGCTCTTTGCCTTTTGCTTTCCATTGAGCGCCCATGGTGTGGTTTCCTTGTAGTTATTGCTTGAACCTGAGTCCAGATTTTTTCACTTGCCAGTTTAGTGGATAGTGGTTCAAGCGGTAGATTATCGGGTTGTCTACAATACACCCATATTTTTAATACGGGTAGCCCTATGAAAACCACCATAGAAATGTCGGACCCTCTTTTCAAGTCGGCCAAAGAGCTTGCGCAGCGCAGCCAAACCACATTGCGCGCCTTGATTGAAGAGGGCTTGCGGCGTGTGATAAGCGAATCGCAAATTAAAAGTCGGCCTGCGTTCAAGCTGAAAAAAGCCAGTGTGCGGGGAAAAGCGATTTTGATGAATGAGCCGACCAAATGGCAGCAGCTTGAAGAAGTCCACGTACTCCAAACAGTTCAACTACCGGCTGCCAAGCGCAAAACATGATTGCAGTTGACACCAACGTTTTGGTCTACGCCCACCGCGAGGAATGCGAGTTTCATGAAGCCGCTGTGTCGTGCGTCACGGCTCTGGCAGAAGGCTCGCAGCCTTGGGGTATTCCGGTTAGCTGCCTGCATGAGTTTTTGGCGGTTGTAACCAATCCAAAAGTTTTTGCGCCTGCCAGCACAGTGGATCAGGCGTTCGCGCAGATCGATGCATGGCTTGCCTCCCCGCAGGCAAGTATTTTGCATAGCGGCCAGCAGCACTTGTCGGTTTTGTCAGAGCTTGGTCGCAAAGCCAAGCTCAAAGGGGGCCAGTTTCACGATGCGCGAATCGCCGCACTATGTATTGAAAACGGTGTGTCAGTGCTGTGGAGTGCAGACCGTGACTTTGGCCGGTTCAAGGCGCTCAAGACGCTGAACCCCCTGATTTAGCCGCGCGCTGGAATCGCTAGGCCCCTGGCCACCGCTGGTCGCGCTACAAATGCATTGAGCACGCGCTG
>JANPDQ010000327.1:0-1842 GCA_031431575.1 Polaromonas sp. | reverse complement strand
CTAATAAGAGCGAGTAAACAAAATACGATTAAGCACTGACCAGCCGACCTGCTAGATGAAATTGCTGTCATCGATCGTCCCGGCAGCGAATTTGAAGCTGCTTGCCGACAAGATGAAAAGCGTTGGATGGTCTTAAAACGGCGCGTCGGGCGCAGCCGCCTGCACAGGTTTGATGCGGCGCGGTTTGGCTGTCAACGTCGGTTTGGCCACTACCGATTCAGCAAACGCGGCTTCAACGGTGGTGTCATCTGTTGCATCCACGATTGCCCTGCCAACAGAAGTTTTTGTGACTTTCGCGGGCGCTTCAAACGCACTGTATTTGGCCAGCGTACCCACCATTTGCCCGTAAATGCGCGGGTTGGCAGCTACGCATTCGCCGACGTGCAAAAAGTCTGAGTCGCCGGTGTAGTTGCCAACCAGCCCGCCTGCTTCAGTGATCAAAAGTGAGCCTGCAGCCACGTCCCAGGGTTTTAAGCCAGTTTCAAAAAAACCGTCGCTAAAACCAGCGGCCACATAGGCCAAATCCAGCGCAGCAGCACCGGGGCGGCGCACGCCTGCGGTTTGCGTGATGATTTCGCCCAGCATGGCCAGGTGCTGTTTGAGCTTGTTGCCGGGCTGGTACGGAAAGCCAGTTGAAATCAAACAATCTTTAAGCTGCGTGCGTTTGGACACGCGAATGCGGCGGTCGTTCATATAGGCGCCGCGCCCTTTGGTGGCGCAAAAAATGTCGTTGCGGGTGGGATCGTAGACCACCGCTTGCTCCACTTTTCCATTCACCGCCAACGCAATCGACACGCAGTAAATGGGAAAGCCGTGGATAAAGTTGGTGGTGCCGTCAAGCGGGTCAATGATCCACACAAAGTCAGAGCCTGCTGCGCCGTGCTCACTGCCCGATTCTTCGGCCAGAATGCCGTGGGTCGGGTAGGCAGTGAGCAGCGTTTCAATGATCGCGGCCTCGGCTTTCTGGTCGATGTCGGTGACGAAGTCGTTGATTTGCTTGGTCGAGATGCGAACCGATTCAACGTCAAGCGCGGCGCGGTTGATGATGGCGCCAGCGGCGCGTGCGGCTTTAATCGCCACATTGAGCATTGGGTGTAAGTTGGCCGACATAGATTTTGGGAAAGAGCGTTGGAAGGCTGTATTCCGACAATCGGAGGCAGCGACAATGTAGATTTTACCTTGTGACCTTCTGGCAAACTTTTTGGTTATTCGCTTGAAAACCCGATTCATACTCATCAATACCAGCCACGCCGGTAACGTTGGAGCTGCAGCGCGCGCCATGAAGGTCATGGGGTTTGACGACCTGGTGCTGGTTGCGCCGCGCTGGGCCAATGTGCTGCGGCGTGAAGAAACCATCCAGCGGGCCAGCGGTGCGCTGGATGTTTTGAAGAATGCGCGGATTGTGGATACGCTTGACGAGGCTTTGGATGGCATGACCCACCTGTGCGCCACCGCCATGACGCCGCGTGACTTTGGCCCGCCAACGCGCGCGCCACGTGCGCATTTCAAAACGCTATTAAATAATGAGCTGCTCGCGCCTGTATCTATTGCGCTAGGGGCCAATTTGGCATCAAAACCAGACGGTGTGGCGTTTCTTTTTGGCTCTGAGCGCTTTGGCATGCAAAACGACGACGTGTACCGCTGCCACGTGTGTTTGAGCATTCCGACTGACCCGCAATTTGGCTCGCTCAATTTAGGCGCGGCGGTGCAACTGATTGCTTACGACTGGCGTGAAGCTTTGGGTGGGTTTGCGGTGCAAAGCGCAATCAGCGAGCCAACGGTGGCCGATGCCAAGTCAGTAGCGGGCATGTTGCAGCATCTTGAAGAAGCGCTGGTGGCCAT
>JANPDQ010000326.1:0-1680 GCA_031431575.1 Polaromonas sp. | reverse complement strand
ACACCACGCATTAAAAATGAACGCAGAGCAAAACGAACGCATCACCCGCATCGGGCCCGGCACGCCGTGCGGGCAGTTGATGCGCCAGTACTGGCAGCCCGCAGCACTCGCCGCAGAGTTTGATGCGGCGCTGGACCCGCGCATGGCCGCGCGGCCAGTAAAAGCTGTGCGGCTGCTGGGGCAAAACCTGGTGCTTTTTAAAGACGCGTTGGGGAGCTGGGGCCTGCTGGATCGCGACTGCGCGCACCGTGGCGCTGATTTGTCTTTTGGTCGGCTGGAGCCAAGCAATGAAGGCGGCGGCCTGCGTTGCCCTTTTCACGGGTGGAAGTTTGCCCCCGACGGCCGTTGTTTAGACACGCCCGCCGAGCCCGCGGGGAGCAAACTTTGCGACCGCATTCAACAGCGCAGCTACCCGGTGCTGGAAAAAAGCGGTGTGTTGTTTGCCTGGCTTGGCGATGAAGACACTACGCCGCCCGCGCTGCCCAACTTTGATTGTTTTACTGCGCCTTCTACGCACAGCTTTGTATTTAAAGGCCTGTGGAACGCCAACTGGCTGCAAGCAGTTGAGGTGGGCATTGACCCCGCACACCCGTCGTACCTGCACCGCTTTTTGCAAGACGAAGCGCTTGCGGGCGTTGGCGCTAACGCGGCTGGCAAGCAGTTTCGCAGCGCGGCGGCTGGCAATGCAGATGGTGAGCAGTGGCCGATGACGCGCATCATGCGCGAATTCGCCAAGCCCGACATCAGCTTTACGCCCACACCCTGGGGCATGCAACTCACCGCGCTGCGCCGCATGACGGAGCAACTCATGCACGTGCGCGTGACGCAATCGATTTTTCCCGCCACGTTTGTGATTCCGCTGTCCAGCACCACCACCATCACGCAAATGCATGTGCCGGTGGACGACACGCACACGTACTGGTATTCGTTTTTTACCAGCTTTGCCGAGCCACTGGACAAAGCCGCCATGCGTGCCCAACGCGCGGCATTTATAACCTTGCCGGACTACATTCCCAAAGCGGGCCGCCACAACAACTGGGGCTTTAACGCCGATGAGCAGATGCACACCACGTTTTTGGGCATGGGCGAAGAAGACATCAACGTGCACGACCAATGGGCGGTTGAAAGCATGGGCGAGATAGCTGACCGCACACGCGAGCATTTGGGCACCACTGACAAAGTCATCATGGCCAACCGGCGGGTGCTGATCAAGGCGATTGACGCCGTGCTGAGCGGCGGCTTAGCGCCTGGCATGGCCGACGCCACGCAGGCAGCGGCGATGACTGGGCCAGATACGGTAGACGGCATTGCGCCCGCAAGCGACTGGCAAAACTGGTGGCAGACTGAAGCTTTGACAAAGCGCAACGCAGCACCTTGGCTGACGCAAGCTTCGTGAAAAATTTCGCTGAGCAGACCGGCATACACGACGCTGCGCGTCACGCAGCGATTGACCGCATTGCCAAACTGATAACCGACAGCGGCATCGAAACCGTGCGCTTTGCCTGGTGCGATTTGCACGGCATGCTGCGAGTCAAAACGCTGATGGCCAAGGCAGCAGTCAAGGCAATGACAAGCGGGCTGGGCATGGTCAGCACATTGCTGCTTAAAGACACTTCTGACCGCACCGCTTATAAAGTTTTTGAGGCGGACGGGATGCGCGCCCTGCCCGGCTTTGAATTT